>CAYYJN010000003.1:79888-85502 GCA_964472275.1 uncultured Solibacteraceae bacterium | reverse complement strand
AGAGGATCTTGGCGGAGCTGGCGAGGACGATGACGCCGGAGATGACGAGGCTGAAGAGCGGCAGGTCGAAGAAGAACGCGATGAAGCTGCCGCCGATGCCGATGACGAGACCGACCATCACGAAGCTGCCCAGGAAGCTGAAGTCCTTCTTGGACACGAAGGCGACCACCGTGAGCGTCAGGAAGGCCAGAGCCGTGAGGCCGAGGGCGGACAGCACCACGCCCATACCGGACTGGGACGCGACGATGAGCGAGACGATGCCCGCGATGAAGCCCGACGCGCCCGTGGCGAGACCGAAGGTGGCGATGTTGAGAGGCTTGGTGCGGGCGGTCTTGCCCGCCATCCACAGCGCGGCGAACTGGCCGATGACGAGCGCGAACATGAAGATGCGCCCGCCCGCGTTGAGCATCGGGGCCCAAAGCGGCAGGCTCAGGAAGGCCGCCACCGCGCCCAGCGTGGCCACGACGAAGCCGCCCATGAGCCACAGGTAGACTTGGCGGATGAATTGGAGCCGGGAAGGGGCTTCCGAGGTCGCGCCCTGCCAGGACTGCTGGTAATCCATAAGGTCTCCAAGGCCCGGTGAAGGACCGCCTTCGATCCTACCATCCGCCCCCACTTCCGCCTGCCGCCGCCCCCAGGAAGGTTCCTTGCCCGCCACGCCCCTCCCCGAGCCCTGGTCCCTCCGCCTGGCCGCCCTGGACGCCGCGCGCCGGGACCAGAGCCGCGCCCGCGCCATCGCCGCGCCCAAGGGCCTGGACTTCTGCTCCAACGACTACCTGGGACTGCGGAAGGATGCCCGTCTCGCCGAAGCCGCGGCCCAGGCAGCCCGGACGCACGGCGCGGGCACGGGCGCGGCGCGGCTCCTGCGGGGCACGACGCCCCTGCACGACCTGTTAGAGGCCGAGCTGGCTGAATGGAAGGGCGCGGAGACGGCCCTGCTCTTCAACACCGGCTTCCAGGCCAACGCCACGCTCCTACCCGCGTTGATGGGGCCGGGGGACGCGATCTTCTCCGACGCGCTGAACCACGCCTCCCTCGTGGATGGCTGTCGTTTGGCCAAGGCCAACGGCGCGGCGGTCCAGGTCTACCGGCATCTGGACCTCGGCGACCTGGAAGCGAAGCTGGCCGCCTGGCGGGCGGCGAATCCGAAAAGCCTCGCCCTCGTGGCGACGGACGCGATCTTCAGCATGGATGGCGACGCGGCCGATCTGCCCGCGCTGGCCGCGCTCTGCGAGCGCTTCGAGGCGCTGCTGATGGTGGACGAGGCCCACGCCAGCGGCCTCATCGGCCCGGAGGGCGCGGGGCTGGCCGCGCTTCAAGGCGCGCGGCCCCACCTCCTCATGGGCACGCTGGGCAAGGCGCTGGGCAGTTTCGGCGCCTTCGTCTGCGGTGAGCGCGCCCTGGTGGATCACCTCGTGAACACCTGCCGCGGCTTCATCTACAGCACCGCCCTGCCGCCGCCCGCCGTGGGCGCGGCGCGGGAAGGGCTGAAACTCGCCCGCACCGAGCCCTGGCGGCGGGAGCAGGCATTGGAACGCGCCGCGCGCCTCCGTCGCGCGCTGAATCAGCCGGATCAGCCTTCGGCCATCGTGCCCGTGCTTTTGGGCGCGGACGCCGACGCGGTGCGCGTCGCGGCGGAACTTCAGAACCGCGGCTTCGATGTGCGCGCCGTGCGTCCGCCCACCGTGCCCGAAGGCTCCAGCCGCCTCCGCCTCACCACCGGCGCCCATCAACGCGACGAGGATGTGGACGCGCTCATCAAAGCCCTGAAGGAGATTCTCTGATGCGCATCTTTCCCGGGGTCCGAGGCCCGAGGCCCGAGGCCCACCCATGACTTGGCTCGATCTCCCCTCGCCGCTCTGGGTGCTGGGCACGGACACGGGCGTGGGCAAGACCTTCGTGAGCGCCGCCATCGCGCGCGCCTGGGCGGAGGAAGGTCCCGTCGCCTATCGCAAGCCCTTCCAGACCGGCGTGACGAGCCTGGATGACGCGGAAAGCGACGCGTCCGCCGTGAAAGGCGCGGGCATCACGGTGGAGAGCCACACGATCCTGCGGGCGCCCCTCGCGCCCCTGGCCGCCGCGGAGTTGGAAGGCAAGACCGTGAACCTGGATTCCGCCTTCGCCTGGTGCCAGCGCCCAGCGGAAGGGCCCGTGCTGTTGGAAGGCGTCGGCGGCCTGCTCGTGCCGCTCGCCGAAGGCCGTCACTTCCTCGCCTGGGCGACGGACCTGAAGATCCCGTGTGTCCTCGTGGCGCGGGGCGGCCTCGGCACGCTGAACCACACGCTGCTCAGCGCGGAGGCGCTCATGCTGCGCGGCTGGCGCATCGCGCGCGTGATCGTCAACGCGGGCGCGGATCAAAGCCACGGCGCGGCGGAAGGCAACGCGGCGATGCTGCGGCGTTTCCTGCCGGTGCCGGTGGAAGTTCTAAACTAGGCCAATGCCGAGCCCGCTGCCTCCTGATTGGACCGACCGCATGAAAGTGGACCGCGCCCACGCGTGGCATCCCTTCACCCAGGAGGCTGAGCTCGCGAAGTGGCCGCCACTGCCCCTGATCGGCGCGGAAGGCAGCGACCTCCTCCTCGCCGATGGCCGCCGCGTGCTGGATGGCATCAGCTCCTGGTGGACGAACCTCCACGGCCACGGCCACCCGAAACTCGTCGCAGCGATCGAGCGCCAGGCCGCCAAGCTGGACCATGTGATGTTCGCGGGCTTCACCCACGAACCGGCGCTGGACCTGCTCGCCCGTCTCGCGCCGCGGATGCCGCGGGGGCTCACCCGCGCCTTCTTCTCCGATGACGGCTCCACGGCGGTGGAAGTCGCCCTCAAGATGGCCTTCCAGGCCCAGCTCCAGCGCGGCGAGAAGGGCCGCGCGCGCTTCGGCGCGCTCGCGGGCGGCTACCACGGCGACACGCTCGGCGCGGTGGGCGTGGGCGAGTTGGACAACTGGTCCACGGGCCTCTTCCGCCCGCTGCTCCTCGCCTGCGACCGGCTGGAAGTGCCCGAGGATCCGCGCTGCGACCTCGCGGGGCCGGACGCCGATTGGCCCGCGCGGCTCGAACAAGCCAAAGCGGATCTCCGATCCTTCTTCGATGCGAACGGCGCTCGCCTCGCCGCCTTCATCGCGGAGCCGCTGGTGCAGGGCGCGGGCGGCATGCGCTTCTGGCCCGCCGAACTCTTCGCCGAGCTGCGCGCCGCGTGCACGAAGCACGGCGTCTACCTCATCGCCGATGAGGTGATGACCGGCTTCGGCCGCACGGGCACCTTCTTCGCGTGCGAGCAGGCGGGCATCGCGCCGGACCTGATGTGCCTCTCGAAGGGCCTCACCGGCGGCATCCTGCCACTCTCCCTCACCTGGGCCACGGAGGAGATCTACGGCCACTTCCTCGGCGCCTACGAGGACGGCAAGGCCTTCCTCCACGGCCACAGCTTCACGGCCAACCCCATCGCCTGCGCCGTGGCCTCCGCCAGCCTCGCGCTCTTCGACGAGGAGCCGGTGATGGCGAACGCCGCCGCGATCCACGGGGCGCTGAAAGAAGCCTGGGGCGCGCTCGCCACGCTGCCGGGCATCCGGAAGGCGAGGGTCCGGGGCGTCATCGCCGCGGCCCAGATGGTGGACCCGGAGACCGGCGAGCCCCGCCCTCCCGGACTCCGCTTCGGCATGGACCTTCACCGGCGGGCGCTGGACAAGGGCCTCTTCGTGCGGCCCATGGGCGATTGCCTTTACCTCCTGCCGCCGCTCGGCACGCCCCCCGCGCGGATCCGGGAGGCGGTGGCCATCCTGGGCGAGTTGCTGGCCTGACTCCGGGTAGGCCCGGCGGCGCATGGAACGCCTTGCCACTGCTTGGCTTTCTTCCTATGCTCAGGCCACTTCTTTTCAAGATTTTCAGCCCACCCTCCGGGAGCTCGCATGGCCTCGCGTCGCCTTCTTTCCCTCCTACCTCTGGCGGCCTGTTCCGCCCTCTGCATGACGCTCGCCGCGCAAAGCACGGGCGTGACCACCGGCGACTTGAAGGGCCTCGTCCGCGATTCCGGCGGCAAGACCATCGTCGGCGCGAAGGTGACGCTGAACGACGACGCCACCGGCCAGTCCCGCGCGGTCATCGCCGATGCCGGCGGCGCCTTCGCCTTCCGCCTCCTCACGCCGGGCAGCTACACGCTCACGGTGGAGGCGCCGGGCTTCTCCACCAAGCGCATCAGCGCCATCGGCGTGCGCCTCGCCTCCACGCAGGATGTGCGCGTGGACCTGCAAGCGCTGGAAGCCAGCGCCACGGTGGAAGTGCTGGGGCAGACCAGCGTCGTGGACCCGACCCGCACGCAGGTGTCGAACACCATTGACACGAACCAGATCACGAACCTGCCGATCAATCGCCGCGACTTCACGAGCTTCAGCCTCACGACGCCGCTGGTGGCCCAGGACAACAGCCCCACCAGCAGCGGCGGCGGCGCGGCGGCGGGCTCCAAGCTCTCCTTCCTCGGCCAGAACCCGCGCGTGAACAACATCATGGTGGACGGTCTGGACAACAACGATGTGTCCGTGGGCTCCACCCGCACCACCTTCAGCCAGGACGCCATCCAGGAATTCGTCGTCGTCGCCAACGGCTTCTCGGCGGAATACGGCCGCGCGGCGGGCGGCGCGCTGAACATCGTCACCAAGAGCGGCGGCAACGACTTCACGGGCGATGTGTTCACCTTCTACCGCACCGGCAAATGGGACGCCAAGCGCCCCGGCCAGGGGAACCTGGACGCGCCGTACACGCAGCGCCAGTTCGGCGCGACGGTGAGCGGCCCGCTCATCAAGGACAAGCTCTTCTACCTGGTGAGCGTCGAGCGCTACAACACCGATGACTCGACCAACACCCAGTACGACCCGGCCCTCGTCACCGCGGTGCAGGCGGCTTCGGGCTACACCCTGCACCCCGGCCTGCGCACCTGGAACGAGAACTACACCACGGGCCTCATCAAGTTGGATTGGTACGCCAGCGCGGCGAGCCACTGGACGATGCGCTACAACGCCGCCAAGGAATCCAACGGCAGCCAGCTCGGCTGGGGCGGCGGCGGCGGCCCCTTGGGCACCCTCGATCCCACGGCGGGCGGCACCCGGGACATCACGGACCAGGCCTTCAGCCTCGCCAACCTCTGGACGCCCAGCGGCACCTTCGTGAACGACTTCCGCATCCTCGGCAGCAAGCGGGACCACGATCTGGAAAGCCTGGACCCGAATCTCGGGCCTTCCGTCACGCTCGCGGGCATCGCCACCTTCGGCACCCAGCGCTTCCTGCCTCAGCTCCGGACCGAGAAGGACTACGAGCTGTTCGACGCGGCCACCTGGTTCGCGGGCAAGCACACGCTGAAGTTCGGCGTGGATCTGATGCAGACCAAGGTGAGCGGCAGCCTGCCCCTGCAGTTCGCGGGCGTCTATCGCTTCCAGGGCTTCGGCCCCTTCGCCAACGGGCTCCAGGCCATGATGGCCCCGAACCCCTACGGCGGCTTCGGCCTGCCGGTGGCCTTCATCCAGGGCTTCGGCAAGGACAACCTGGATATCAAGGCGGGCTACTACAGCGCCTTCTTCCAGGACAACTGGCAGATCACGGATCGCTTCTCGCTGAATCTCGGC
>CAYYJN010000003.1:32548-79788 GCA_964472275.1 uncultured Solibacteraceae bacterium | reverse complement strand
CGCCTTCTTCCAGGACAACTGGCAGATCACGGATCGCTTCTCGCTGAATCTCGGCCTGCGCTACGACAAGGAAGTCCTGCCCACCTTCCACGATGTGGTGGACTATGACGCCCTCGCCGCCGGTGGCCCCCAGCAGCTCGCGAGCTGGTCCGTCTACGCGCTGCCCGGCAGCACCGGCGCCACGGTGGTTCCTAACGACCCCAATCATCTCTACTACGCCAAGGATCTTTTCAACCACTCCTTGGATTGGAGCAGCAGCCGCGTCAGCCCGCGCCTCTCCTTCAACTGGCAGATGTCGGACGCCACGCGCCTCTACGGCGGCTACGGCACCTTCTCCGGCCGCACCCAGCTCGGGCCCTTCGGTGCCGTGTACCTGAACAACGGCACGGACATGCAGACCATCGTCCAGATCCTGAATCCTCCGGATACGACTGTCTGGGCGACCTGGGCCAATGCCAACGGCAACACCAACCGCCGCTACCAGTCCAACCCCGGCGGCATCAAGTCCCTGCTGCTGCCCGGCCATTCCGAAATGCCCGAGACCAAGCAGGCGAACCTCGGCCTTGAGATCGCCCCGCTCTCCAACCTGAAGTTCACCTTCGACGCGGTCTACGCGAAGGGCGAGCATTTCCTGATGGTGCGTGATGTGAACGCGCTCATCCCGAATCCCGCCTTCGGCGCGCCGGGCCAGCCGCCCACCATCCGCCCCGACAGCCGCTACAGCTCCGTGATCAAGTACGAGGGCAGCGGCGAGAGCAAGTACCGGGCGGCCACCTTCGGCATGCAGTGGCAGCTCCGCGACACGGCGGCCTTCAACTTCAGCTACACCTACAGCAAGGCCGAGGACAACTACACCGACTGGGTGACGGATGTGGAACCCATGAACACCTTCGATCCCAAGGTGGACA
This sequence comes from uncultured Solibacteraceae bacterium, assembly GCA_964472275.1. Lineage (GTDB taxonomy): Bacteria > Acidobacteriota > Holophagae > Holophagales > Holophagaceae > JAFDVN01. The sequence continues at coordinate 78,880 of CAYYJN010000003.1, read as the reverse complement.
TGGGCCCGAGCAACCAGGACCAGCGCAACCGCTTCATCGTGAGCGGCGTGTTCAGCAGCAAGAACTGGCAGAACGCCTTCTTCCGCAACTGGACCGCCTCCTTCATCGGCCGCTTCGCCTCGGGCCGCCCCTACACGATCTTCACGGGCGTGGACAACGACTACGGCACCTTGGGCGGCCAGAACTTCGGCAATGGCGATGGCGGCGCGCCCGCGTCCGACCGTCCCATCGGCGAAGGCCGCAATGCCCATACCCTGCCCTTCACCAGCAACATGGACATCCGCCTGGACCGCAAATTCAACCTGGGCAAGAAGGGCGGCATGGAGCTGATGCTGGATGTGTTCAATGTGTTCAACCACTACAACCAGACCGCCATCCAGAGCATCCAGGCCGCGCCCGCGTTCGGCAGCGCGGTCGTGACGCCCCAGGACTACAACCGCCAGATCCAGTTGGGCGTCCGCTTTAGCTGGTGATTCAAGGCACAGCCCTAAGACGACGAGGCCCGGCCCAGCCGGGCCTCGTCGTTTAAACTGGAAGGCTGGAGGCCTCATGAAGCTCGTCACCTTCCGCCATTCGGACCGGGAACGCATCGGCTGCGTGCTGAAGGATGGCCGCATCCTCGATTTCGCCGCCGCGGATGCCAGCCTCGCCGTGGACATGCTGGAGCTGATCCGCCGACAGGATGAGCTGATGCCGAAGGCCCGCGCCGCCGAGGCCCATCCGCCCGCCGCCGCGATCCTCGACGCGACGGCCGTCACACTCCTCGCCCCCGTGCCCCGGCCCGTCTCCATGCGCGATGGCTACGCCTTCCGCCAGCATGTGGCCACGGCCCGCCGCAACCGCGGCCTGGAGATGATCCCGGAATTCGACCTCTTCCCCGTCACCTACTTCACCAACCACCAGGCCGTCACCGGCCCCGGCGACCTCACGGTGCGCCGCCACCACCTCACGCGCCTGGACTACGAGCTCGAAGTCGCCATCGTCACAGGCCGCGCGCTCAATGATTCCACGCTCGAAGAGGCCGACGCCGCCATCTTCGGCTACATGATCATGAACGACTGGAGCGCGCGCCACCTCCAGATGGAGGAGATGAAGCTCTCCCTCGGCCCCTGCAAGGGCAAGGACTTCGCGACGACGCTCGGCCCCTGGCTCGTCACGAAGGACGAATTGGATCTGGAAAAGACCGATCGCGGCGAAGTGCTGAAGGCCTCCATGACCGCCGCCGTGAACGGGCAGGTGCTTTCGCTCGGCAACGCGCACTCCATGAACTGGACCTTCGCCCAGATCCTCCAGCGCACGGCCTACGGCATCCAGGTGAATCCCGGCGAAGTCATCGGCTCCGGCACCGTCGGCACCGGCTGCCTGCTGGAGCTAAACGGCTCCAAGATCACCGACAACCTCTGGCTCAAGGTCGGCGACGAAGTCGTCATGGAAGTCGCGGGCCTCGGCCGTCTCGTGAACCGCATCGTCGAAATCCCCGGCCCCGAAGTCCCCGACACCCTCGTGAGCATGGGCCCAAGGCGCATGGATCACGACGGCAAGCTGGACTGACTGTTTATCCGCAGATTACGCAGATCACGCCGATTAAAGCCGCACTCCCCAATCTGCGTAATCGGCGTAATCTGCGGATGATATGAAGACCATCCTCGCCTCCGACCTGAACCCGATCCAGACGAACGCCTGGCTATGCGGGGGCGTGGCGCCGCGGCCCATCGCCTTCGCGAGCACGGTGGACACGGGTGGCCGCCGCAACCTCGCGCCCTTCTCCTTCTTCAACGCCTTCGGCTCCAATCCGCCGATGGTGGCCTTCGGACCCAACCGGCGCGGGCGTGACGGCACGGTGAAGCACACCTACCTGAACGCCGAAGCGACCAAGGAATTCGTCATCGCCACCGTGTCCTACGCCATGGTCCAGCAGATGAATGTGGCCTCGGCCGAATACGGCGACGGCGTGGATGAATTCCTCAAAAGCGGCTTCACGCCTGAGCCCGCGCGCTTCGTGAAGCCCGCGCTGGTGGCGGAGAGTCCGTTCCAGATGGAATGCAAGCTCAGCCAGGTGATTGATCTCGGCGGCAAGCCCGGCAGCGGCATCATGCTGATCGGCGAGGTGCTCTGCTTCCACGCGAAGGAGGAGATCCTCACGGAGGGCCTACCCGACACCCGCAAGATTGACCTCGTGGGCCGCGCCGGCGGCGCCTTCTACGCCCGCGCCCACGGCGACGCGCTCTTCGAAATCGCCAAGCCCGCCGGCCAACCCATCGGCTGGGAGGCCCTGCCCGCCCTGTTGAAGGAAAGCCACCTCCTCAGCGCCAATGACCTCGGCCGCCTCGCCAACAGCGCGGCGCTACCCAACCTCGACGCCATGGAACGCCGCGCGAACGATCCCACCGCGCCCGAATCCCTCGAAGAAGCCATCCACCTCGCCCTGCGCCGCGAAGATCTGAACGAAGCCTGGCGCTTGGTCGGCGTAAGGCTGAAGGCCTAAAGCACGATACAGAGGACGCAGAGAATCACAGAGGGCACAGAGGATTGGTCCTCTGTGCCCTCTGTGATTCTCTGTGCTCTCTGCGTTCCTATCTTTAGCTTTTGTCTTTCTGATGCACCACCATCTGCGGAAACGGGATCTCGATGCCCTTCTCCTTGAAGGCGTTGAAGACGCGGCGGCGCAGTTCGCGGGCGACTTCCCACTGTTTGCCGGGCGCGGTGCGCGTGAGGGTGCGGATGGTGACCGCGCTATCGCCAAGGGCCTGGACGCCCTGGACATTGGTCGCTTCGGTCACGCGGTCCGGCCAATCCTTCGCCAGTTGCTCGCCGATGGCCTTGAGTTCGGCCATGGCCTGGTCAATGTCGGCGTCGTAGCTCACGCCGATGTCCACGAGCGCCTTGGCGTAGGACTTGGACAGCACGACCACGCGCGTGATGGTTCCGTTGGGGATGAAGTGGGCGCGGCCTTCGCCGTCGCGCAGCACCGTGATGCGCAGCGTCATCTTCTCCACTTCGCCGGTGTGGTCGCCGTCCACGCTGATGATGTCGCCGACGCCGTACTGGTTCTCCATGAGCATGAAGAAGCCCGTGATCACATCCTTCACGAGGGCCTGGCCGCCGAAGCCGATGGCGAGGCCCGCGATGCCCGCGCCCGCCAACAGCGGCGCGATGTTGATGCCCAGTTCCTCCATCGCCATCAGCAGGAAGAAGATGACGACAAGCACCCAGGCGGCGTTCATCAGCACGGCTCCGAGCGTCTCGGCCCGGCGCTCGGCGTCGCTCGTCACGCCATCGTTGCCATCGTCCACGGCGCGGCGGATGATCCGCGTGATGAGCTTCACCGCCCATAGGAACAGCACGCAGACCACCAGCACCATGCCGAGGTGCTGAAGCATGGTCCAGCCGTGCTGGTCCATCCAGTGGAGGAAGTGGTCGAAGCGCCGGGCGTCGGCGACGACCGGATCCAGCGCGGCGAATTTGGGAGCGATCACTTCCAACTGGCCCAATAGTTCTGGTTCTCAACCAGACCCGCCGCCGGCGTGGCCTTGAGGTAGCGGGCCGTGTCCACCATGACGGCGACCTCGTCCGTGGCGTCCTTCTGGCGGCTGAGGGGGATCGCCTTGGGGTGCGGCCCGTGGTGGATGCCCGTGGGATGCCAGGTGACCATGCCCGCGCCGATGCCGTCGCGGCTGAAGAAATGGCCGTCCGAGTAGAAGAGGACCTCATCGTAATCAATGTTGCGGTGGTAGAAGGGCACGCGCATGGCGCCCTCCTCCTCCTCGAAGGGCCGCGGCAGGAAGGAGCAGATCACCGCGTTCTTCATGAGGAAGGTCGTGTGGATGCTCGGCGGCAGGTGGTAGCGCGCGCTCACGATGGGGCGGATGTCCTTCACATTGATGCGCCACACGGTGAGGTCGCCCTTCCAGCCGATGGCGTCCAGCGGGTGGAAAGGATAGAACACCTTCGTGATCGCGTTTTCGCGCTTGATGTGGACCGCCCACTCGCGGCCCTTGCCCTCCTGATACTCCGGGATCTCCGGCGTATCAATCATCGCGGGGTCGAAGAGCGCGTTGGGGCCGAGCGCGCCGCGGTCGGGAATGGTCACTTCGCTGTGGGCCTCGACGAGCAGGTACCGCTGGGGTTCCTTCGTGGGCAGGAAGCGGTAGGTGGTGCCCCGGGGGATGACCAGGTAGTCGCCCTTCGCGTAATCCAGGACGCCGAAGTCCGTCTCCAGCCTCCCTCCGCCCGCATGGATGTAGTAGACATCGTCGCCGTCCGTGTTGCGGTAGAAGAAGTCCATCGCCGACGGAGCGACGAAGTGCATCGCCACATCGTCGTTGAAGAGGAAGCACACGGGCGCGAAGGCGTCTTCCTTCGAGCCGAACTTCGAAGCCTCAATGGCCGCAGCGACCTCTCCTGGCTTGCCGCCGAAGAGCTGGTTGAGGTCGTAGCTGTGAGGCTTGAGCGGCCCCTCGATGCGCGTCCAATCGGTGGGCGGATGGAGCCGGTAGAGGTGGCTCACCTTGCCGTAGAAACCCTGGCGGCCGTGCTCCTCCTCGAAAGTGCCTGGCGGCAGGTCCACATGGGCCTGGCGGCTGTGCGTGCCCTTGCGCAGCGGGAAGAGGGGCGTCTCGTTGCTGATCTTCATGGGAACCTCGTCAATCAGTCTCGCGGCGGTGCGGCGTGACGGGTGTCACTGCGGGCCTCGGACCTCGGACCGCGGGCCTCGGGAAGAAGCCAGGGCCCGGGGTCCGTGGCCTGAGGTCCGTGGCCCATTTCCTCACTCCGCCATGAACGGGTAGCGGTAGTCGGTGGGCGGCACGAAGGTCTCCTTGATGGAGCGGGGGCTGATCCAGCGGAGGAGGTTGAGGATGGAGCCCGCCTTGTCGTTGGTGCCGCTGGCGCGGGAGCCGCCGAAGGGCTGCTGGCCGACGACGGCGCCCGTGGGCTTGTCGTTGATGTAGAAGTTGCCGGCCGCGTGGCGCAGGACTTCAAAGGCCTGCTGGATGGCGTAGCGGTCCTGGCTGAACACCGCGCCGGTGAGGGCGTAGGGGCTCGTGCTATCCACGGTGTGGAGCACCTCATTCCACTTGGTCTCGTCGTAGACATGGAGCGTGAGCACGGGGCCGAAGAGCTCGTCGCACATGGTCTTGTACTTGGGATCGAGCGCTTCGATGATCGTCGGCCGCACGAAGTAGCCCGTGCTGTCGTCGCACTGGCCACCCACGAGGATGCGCGCGTCATTGCTCGCGCGAGCGCCTTCGATGGCGCCCTTCTGCGTGTCGAAGCTGGCCTTGTCAATGACCGCGCCCATGAAGTTCTTGAAGTCCGCGATGTCGCCCATGGTGAGCCCCTCGACCTGGGCGATGAGCGAATCCTTGATCTTCGGCCAGAGGTTGCTGGGGACATAGACGCGGCTGGCGGCGGAACACTTCTGTCCCTGGTACTCGAAGGCCCCGCGCACGATGGCGGTCGTCAGCGCCTCCGCGTCCGCGCTCGGGTGCGCGAGGATGAAGTCCTTGCCGCCGGTCTCGCCCACGAGCCGCGGGTAGCACTTGTAGTGGTCCATGTTGTTGGCGACGGTGCGCCACATGCCGTTGAAGACGCCCGTGGAGCCCGTGAAGTGGATGCCCGCCAGGTGGCTGTCGGCGAGCACCGGATCGCCCACGGCGCGACCCGAACCGTAGACGAGGTTGATGACGCCATCGGGAAGCCCAGCGGCCTTCAGGATGCGCATGATGAAGTGGGCGCTGTAGGCGGCCGTGGAGGCGGGCTTCCACACCACGGTGTTGCCGCAGAGGGCGGGGGCCGTGGGCAGGTTGCCGGCGATGCTCGTGAAGTTGAAGGGCGTGACGGCGAAGACGAAACCGTCCAGCGCGCGGTGCTCCAGGCGGTTCCACATGCCGGGGCCGCTCATGGGCTGCTCCTTCATGAGCTGCTCGTAGTAGTGCGCGTTGAAGCGGAAGAAATCAATGAGCTCGGCGGCGCTGTCAATCTCCGCCTGGTGGGCCGTCTTGCTCTGGCCCAGCATGGTCGCGGCGTTGAGCGCGTCGCGGTAGGGACCGGCGAGCAGATCCGCCGCCTTCAGAAAGACCGCCACGCGGGCTTCCCAAGGCAGGGAGGACCACTCCTTGCGCGCGTGCATGGCGGCGTGGATGGCCTGCTTCACTTCGGCTTCCGCGCCCAGGTGGAAGTCCGCGAGCACATGGCGATGGTTGTGGGGCATGACGGACTGGGCTGTCTTGCCCGTGTGGACCTCGTGCCCGTTGATGACGCAGGGCAGGTCCATCCGCTGATCGGAGAGCACCTTCAGCGTGGCCTGGAGACTCTTCCGCTCGGGCGATCCGGGCGCGTAGCCCTTGACCGGCTCGTTCACGGGGGTGGGGACTTTGTAAATGCCGAGGGACATGGGGGCTCCGAGCCGAAGGGTCATTGTAAGGCTGGAGGCCGGAGGCTGGAGACTGGAGGTTTGCCGCTCCAGCCTCTGGTCTCCAGCCAGAGAAACGAAAAGGGCCGCCCCGGGGCGGCCCCTCGATGCAAACGGCGAGGACTACATCTGGTCCTTGAGGCCCTTCGCGACTTTGAACACCACCTTGCGGCCGGCGGGGATGGCGATGCTTTCGCCGGTCTTGGGGTTGCGGCCCATCTTGGCCTTGGTGGCGCGGACCTCGAAGGTGCCCAGGCCGAAGAGGTTCACCCGCTCCTCCGCCAGCAGCGTCTCCACCACATGATCCCGCAGATCGTCCAGGATGGCCTTGGCGCGGGCCTTGGAAAGATCGTGGCGGTCGGCGATCCGGGCGGACAGCTCCATGAGGCCGATGGTGGCGGGCTTGGTGGTCTTGGCCATGTCAATGCTCCAGGAAGCCGCCCACGGGAAGGCGGACCATCCTCCAGCATGCCTCGGGAAGCGAGGAATGACCAGGATTATTTGGGTCCAAATGGAAAGCGCCCCTTGCGGGGCGCTTCCTGGAGGCGGCTGGGGTTTATTCGGCGGATTCCGCCACGACCTCGAGCTTCACATCGGCGGCCACGCCGCTGTAGAGCTTCACATGGGCGGTGTAGGCGCCCAGATCCTTGATGTGGGGCAGGCTGATGGCCTGCTTGTCCACGGTGAAGCCCTTCTGGCGGAGCAGGTCGGCCACTTCGGCGTTGGTGACGGAGCCGAAGAGGTGGCCGTTGTCGCCCACCTTCTTGACGGACTTGAGGACGGTCTCGTCCAGCTTGGCCTTGAGCTCGAGGGCTTCGGCATGCTCCTTCACGCGGAGCTTCTGGGCGCGCTCCTTCTCCAGCTCGATCTGGCGCTTGTTGCCCGCGGTGACGGGCAGGGCCAGCTTCTTGGGCAGGAGGAAGTTGCGGGCGTAGCCGTCCTTCACGCTCACCACATCGCCGCGGCTGCCGAGGTTGAGGACATTCTCGACCAGGAGGATTTCCATGGGTCTTCCTTTGGGTGTTTAGTCCGGCCAGCGGGAATCGCGTTCCCCGGTCTGGTTAGGCGGCGCCGAAAGAAGGAGGGCCGCCAGGGCATGAGCCTTGTCCCCAGGTGGGTTAGGCCGGAACAATCAGTCTATCCTAGTGCCACCCAATCGCCAGCACCAATGCCGGAGCGCCCATGAGCCAGCCCGAGAAGCGTGACAGCCGCCGCGTGGTCCTGCCGGGGAACCCTCAAGCGCGCTTCCGCGCCGCGGGCCAGCTCTTCGACCGCATCCCCCTCGCCAACCTCAGCCACGGCGGTTGCCTGGCCATGGTGCCCTTCCAGGAAGCCGGATCGCTCTGCCTGGACATGCCCATCACCGAGCTGGTGCTCTTCCACCCCGGCCTCACCGCCAACCCCATCACCGCCCGGGTGGCCTGGACCATGGCCCACGCCGAAGGCGATCAGGTCGCCGTGGGCTTCGAGTTCAAGGACATGGCCAGCGACACCCGCATCGCCCTCGTCGCCGTGGTGGATTCCGCGATCCTGGAAAGCGCGCGGCGCTAACGCCGCAGCCGGCCCCAGGCTTCGAGGTAGACGGCGAAGGGCGGGTCGCTTTCGGCTTTGGCTTCGAGGACGACGCGGAAGGCGGCTTCTTCCTTGGCCCTCGCTTCGGGCGTGAGGAAGCCCGCCAGGGACACGGCCCGGAGCCAGAGCAGGTAGGTGGTGCAGGCGTCGAAGAGGTTGTAGCGGACGATGCCCGCGATATCGCCCTCCCGCCACAGGTCCACGACGCTCGCGCCATCCGTGCCCAGCTTGCCGGGGATGCCGCAGGCCGTGGCCAGCTCGTGGAGCCGCGCCGAGGTCTTGCCGAAGCCCGTGAGCGCTTCGCGCAGGTCCACATGCTGGTTGCCGTAGCGATTGAAGAGATCGCCGTGGGCCAGTTCCCAGGGCTTGGCCTTCTCGTCCGGGCGGCCCAGGCCGGGGATGCTGAGCCCGTGAACCATCGCGCGCTGCACGAGGATGGGCAGGTCCGCCTCGCGCGAGTTGAAGCCCACCAGTTGCGGATGTTTGTCGGTGAGGAAGAGGAGGAAGCGGCGGAGGATTTCGGCCTCATCCATGGCTTCGGCCTTGTCCGGCAGCGCGAAGAGCTTGAGCTTCACGCCCTGTCCATCCGATTCGCGGATCACCGCCGCGAGGCTCACGATGCGGCAAAGCACCGTCTTGAGGTAGGGACGCGGGTCCGCCTCCGTCGCGCCGCCTTCCGCCCACATGGTCTTCAGGACTTCGGCGTCCGGCACTTCAGGGGCGAGGTCGTAAACGCGGCGGCCCGTCGCCGGATCCGGCACCCATTCGCAATCGAAGAGGCAGATCGTGCGGGCGGAAGGCGGGCGCAGCATGTCAGCCGTTGTAGAAGCTTTCGAGGCCGAGCGCCACTTCTTCGAGCATGCCTTCGGTCATCTCGGGGAAGACGGGGATGCTGAGCACTTCGGCGGCGGCGCGTTCGCTTTCGGGGAACTGGCCTTGCTTGAAGCCGAGGTCCGCGAAGCAGGGTTGCTCATGGAGGCAGATGGGGTAGTAGATGGCGGACCCGATGCCCTTACCCTTGAGGTGGGCTTGCAACGCGTCGCGCTTGCCGTCTTTCACGCGCAGCGTGAACTGGTTGTAGATGTGGCGGCCCTCCGGCACGACTTCCTTGGGCAGCGTGATCGGCCCGTCGTCCAGCTTCGCGAGGCGCGCGTGATACCAACTCGCGTGCCTGCGGCGGCCTTCATGCCAGCCTTCGAGCATGGGCAGCTTGGCGCGCAGCACGAGCGCCTGAAATTCATCGAGACGGCCGTTGATGCCGACCTGGTGGTGCATGTAGACGGGCTCCATGCCATGCACGCGGATGCGCCGCACGCGCGCGTGCAGGTCCGCGTCGTCGCGCACCACGGTGGCGCCCGCGTCGCCAAAGGCGCCGAGGTTCTTCGTCGGATAGAAGCTGTAGGCGGTCATCTCGCCGAACTGGCCCGCGGCCTTGCCCCAACCGCGCGCACCCATGGACTGGCAGGCGTCCTCCACCACGGGTAGCTCGTGCTTCGCCGCGACGGCCATGATCGCGGGCATCTCGGCGAGCTGGCCGAATAGGTGGACCGGCATGATGGCCTTGGTGCGGGGCGTGATGGCGGCTTCCACCAGCGCGCCGGTGGTGTTGAAGGTGGCCGGGTCCAGGTCCACGAAGACCGGCTTCGCGCCCAGGCGCGACACCACGCCCGCCGTGGCGAAGAAGGTGAAGGTCGGCACGATGACCTCGTCGCCGGGACCGATGCCCAACGCCATGAGCGCGACCAACTGGGCGTCGGTTCCGCTCGACATCCCCACCGCGAAGGACGCGCCCGCGTAGGCCGCCAGCTCCGCTTCAAGGCCTTTCACATTCTCGCCGAGGATGAACGACGAGTGGTCAATGAGCCCCGCGAGGCCATCGAGCACCTTCGCTTTCACGGCGGCGTTCTGCGGCGCGAGATCGAGCATCGGGACGGACATGGAGACCTCTTTCTAGATAAGTCGTGTGAGGAGTGGGCCTGTGCCGTCCGCTTGAGTGCGCAGCCATTGCTGCGATTCTGGATCAGAGGCCCAGACACTCGGCGGCACACGATCTAGCAGCTCACGCGCAACCTGCCGCAGCCCAGTAGAAGAGAAAGCCCCAGAAATCGCGAGCGCTCCGGACGGAAGGAAGACGCGCCGGGGATGTTCCCGCGACCCCGCATCCAGGGTGAGGTCGCCCCATTGACCTCGTTGAAGCAGGGCCCAGTTCCCGTTGATCCCAGGGCTGACCTTGCCGATCTCTTCCCATCGAATCGCTTCTGATCGCAATACCCGCTGCACCCTCAGCCCCTCTTCCGACATGAAGATCCCGGTCGCGAAGGCCAATCGGGCCATCAGGCCTGACATCCCGAACAGAAGCAAGTCGAGCAAGAGTAGCTCTACCCTTTCAGAACGATTCAGCCAACCCCATTGGGAGCTAGTCCCAAAAACTGGCGACAGGACACAGGCCAAGGCCAGGGCCGCGCTAGGAACCGCCAGCAGAAGATGGCTCGACGCGATCCTCCGCTCTCCGATCAGGGGTCCAGCCATCATCGCTCCTGAAATTCTCAGCCTGCGCCTTCTTCCGTCAGCGGTTCCTCAGTCATCGCGCTCTTCATCGGCCGCATGAGCGGGAAGAGGATGACATCGCGGATGCTGGCGCTGTTGGTGAGCAGCATGACGAGGCGGTCCATGCCGATGCCTTCGCCGCCGGTGGGCGGGAAGCCGTGTTCGAGTGAAGTGACGAAGTCCTGGTCCAGCATCATGGCCTCGTCGTTGCCGCCTTCGCGCTCATCCATCTGGGCCTGGAAGCGGCCCAACTGCTCGATGGGATCGTTCAGCTCGGAGTAGGCGTTCGCCAGCTCCATGCCGCCCACGAATAGCTCGAAGCGGTCCACGAAGCGGTCGTCGCCGGGCAGCGTCTTCGTCAGCGGGCTCAGCTCGATGGGATAGTCCGTGATGAAGGTGGGCTGGAGGAGCTGCTTCTCCGCGTGGTGCTCGAAGAGGTCGCCGAGCAGCACGCCCGCCGTCTTCGTGTCCGCGTCCTCGATGTGAGCGTGCTTCGCCAGGGTTCGGATGCCCGCCTCGGATTCCAGCGCGTGGCGATCCACCTTCCCGTATTCGGCGATGGCGTCTTTGAGCGTAAGGCGGCGGAAGGGCGCCTTCCAACTGATCATCGCCTCGCCCCAGGGCAGCTCGGTGGTGCCCATGATGTCGTGGGCCAGCGTGGCGCAGAGGCTTTCCGTAATGGCCATCATGTCCCGCAGATCCTCGCCCGCGGAGTAGAACTCCATCATCGTGAATTCGGGGTTGTGGCGGACGGAGAGGCCTTCGTTGCGGAAGTTGCGGTTGATCTCGAAGACCTTGTCGAAGCCGCCGACGATGAGGCGCTTCAGGTAGAGCTCCGGCGCGATGCGCAGGTAGAGCGGGATGTCGAGGGCGTTGTGGTGCGTGACGAAGGGCCGCGCCGTCGCGCCGCCGGGGATGGGCTGCATCATGGGCGTCTCGACTTCCAGGTAGCCACGTCCTTCCATGAAGCGCCGCGTGGCGGAGAGGATCCTCGAGCGCACGCGGAAGACCTTCAGCACTTCCGGGTTCGAGATCGTGTCCAGGTAGCGCTGTCGGTAGCGCAGCTCCTTGTCCTGGAGGCCGTGCCACTTCTCGGGCAGGGGCAGCAGGGCCTTGGTGAGGAATTGGATGGACTCGCCCTTCACCGTCAACTCGCCCGTGCGCGTGCGCATGACGCTGCCCGTCACGCTGAGGAAGTCGCCGAGATCGAGCAGCCGCACGATCTCCCACTCGGTTTCCGTGAGCGCGTCCTTGCGCAGGTAGGCCTGGAGCTTGGCGCCGTTTTCAAACAGATGGAGGAAGGCCGTCTTGCCCTGATCGCGGTAGGAGACGATGCGGCCCATGACGGACACCTTCGGCGCGGCGGCCTCCAACTCTTCGGCCGTGGCATTGGCGTGGGCGGTGAGCACCTGCTCCAGCCCGTGCGTGCGCGCGGCTTTGGCCGGATAGGCTTCCACGCCCAGGGCGCGGAGTTTGGAGAGCTTCTCCTCCCGCGCCTGCCGGTACTGATTGGATTCCATGGAGCCTCCGGGCCGAAACTCCAGTCTACCGGCTAGCTCTCTGGCTCGACGAGCACCAGCCCCAGGGACTCCTCGCCCAGCGGCGTGGCCTTGAAGGTCCGACCGCCCACGACGAAGGTGAAGGCCGCGCCCACCGTGCCGTCCGCGGCGGGCGCGGGGATGGCGGACCAGGCGGCCTGGGCGCCCGCTTCATTCCCGTGGATGACGGACCCTTTCGCGGGCAGGCCCGCGCCTTCCCAGCCCGGCGTCGCTTCCGTCACGAGCCCCGTGACACGCTCGGCGAGCGCGGCCGCGCCCCGCATCGTCCGCCACGCGCGGCGATAGCGCCCCAGGTGGAAGGCGAGATCCTTCTTCGTGGAGGCCAGTTCGTCCTCCAGGCGGATGGTCTTGCGCCAGAAGCGGTGCGCGAGGATCGCCGTGAAGATCAGGGCGAGGACCACCACCAGCAGGCCGCGGTCGAAGGGCCGGGCGTTGGCGTCCAGGAGGAGCAGGGGGAATGAGGCGTTCATCACCTTAGAGTAGCGGCCCTTGCTGGTAGAGTTGGGCATGAGGCCGGCCGCGCGTGGCGCGGGGCCCCAGCCGGGGGACCGTCATGACGAAGTTGAAGCAGAGGCTCCAGGAGCGGATCGAGGCCGAGCGCCCCCGGGCCGCGCGGCTCAACAAGGAGTTCGGCCAAGTCGTCATTGATCAGGTGACCATCGGCCAGGCCCTCGGCGGCGCGCGCGATGTGAAGTGCCTCGTGACGGACATCTCCTACCTGGACCCGCAGGAAGGCATCCGCATCCGCGGCAAAAACATCCCCGAGACCTTCGGCTGCCTGCCCAAGAGCGCGGGCGCGGAATACCCCTCCGTCGAGTCGTTCTGGCATTTCATCCTCACCGGCGAGGCGCCGAACGCGGACGAGGTCGAGGAGATCGAGGCCGACTTCAAGTACCGCGCCAAGGTTCCGCCCTATGTGTTCGATGTGATCCGCGCGCTGCCCAAGGACACGCACCCGATGGTGATGCTGTCCGCGGCCGTGCTCTCCATGCAGCGCGAAAGCAAGTTCACGCACTTTTACCATCACGGCTTCAAGAAGGATCGCGCCTGGGAGACGATGTACGAGGACGCCTCGGATCTCGTCGCGCGCTTGCCAGAGATCGCGGCCTTCATCTACCGCTGGAAGTACCGGAACGGCAACATCATCGCGCCGGACACCAAGCTCGACTTCGGCGCCAACTTCGCGCACATGATGGGCTTCGCCAAGCCCTACGACGATGTGGCGCGCATGTACTTCATCCTCCACAGCGATCACGAGGTGGGCAACGCCTCGGCCCACACCACGCACCTCGTGGGCTCCACGCTGAGCGACGCCTATTACTCGCTGGGCGCGGGCCTCTGCGCGCTCGCGGGTCCGCTCCACGGCCTCGCCAATCAGGAGGTCCTGGATTGGATCCAGAAGTTCAAGGAGAAGCTCGGCGGCGCCGAGCCCACCGAGGACAATGTGAAGGCCGCGCTGTGGGACACGCTCAATTCCGGCCAGGTCATCCCCGGCTATGGCCACGCCGTTCTGCGCCGCACGGACCCGCGCTTCGAGGCCCAGTTCCAGTTCGCCGAGAAGCATCTGCCGGATGATCCGCTCTTCAAGCTCGTGAAGACCATCTACAAGGTCGCGCCGGGCGTGCTCACGGAGCAGGGCAAGACCAAGAACCCCTGGCCCAATGTGGACGCGGCCAGCGGCATGATCCAGTGGCATTACGGACTGCGCGAATACGACTTCTACACCGTGCTCTTCGGCGTGGGCCGAGCCATCGGCGTGCTCGCCAATCTCGTGTGGGACCGCGCCCTCGGCTACCCCCTGGAGCGTCCCAAGTCCGTCACCACCGACATGCTGGAGAAGTGGGCCGCGGCCGACGGCGCGAAGGAATAAGCGAACCTTCACGGCCCTCGCTCCATCTATGCTTGGAGCCGCCATGCTGATCCCGCCCGCCCTCCAGCAACCCGCGCCCGCCGCGAAGCCCGCGGAAGCGACGCTCGCCGCCCTGCTCCAAAAGCGCGGCGTGGTGGTCGCGCTCACCCGCAAGCCCCTCGGCGCGCTCTACGGCCGCGGGTCCGTGGAGGCGGAAGCGCTGGAAGGCAGCGATGGAACCGACACTCGCCACGGTCTCGGCCTCCGCGTGATGGGCCCGGCCAAGACCGATGGCGAAGGCCGCGCCCTCGTCGAGCAGGAGGAGGTCCCCGCGCTGCTCTCCGCCCTGGATCGCCTCCAGCTCGAAGCGAGCAAACTCGCCGCGGACGACGACACGAGCTACACCTACGCGACGAAGGGCGGCTTCTCCCTGGAACTCGCGAAGACCCGCGAAGGCCTCACCCTCACCATTCGCGCCGGACGCGGCGAAGCCATGCTGGCGGTGAGCCAGATCGCGGCCTTGCGGCAGCTCGTCGAGAAGGGCAAATAACCACGCGGAGCGAAGCGGAGGGGCTTTTACGAAAGCAGCGCCTTCGCCTTGGCGACGACATTCGGCACGGTGAAGCCGAACTGCTCGAAGAGCACTTCCGCCGGGGCCGAGGCGCCGAAGTGGTCCAGGCCCACGGCGGCATCGGCGTGGCGTTGCCAGCCGAGGGTGGCGCCCGCCTCGATGGCGAGCTTCTTCGCGAAGGCGGGCAGAACGGAGGCGCGGTAGGCCGCGTCCTGGGCTTCGAAGCGATCCCAGCTCGGCATGGACACGACGCGAGTCGGAACGCCATCGGCTTCGAGCGCTTCGCGGGCCTTCAGCGCGAGGCCGACTTCGGAGCCCGTGGCGATGAGCACGAGCTTCGCCGCCGCGCTCGCCTCCGCGAGCACATAGGCGCCCTTCGCGGTGCCTTGGGCCTTGCCCTCGGTGACCGTGGCGAGCTTCTGCCGCGTAAGGATGAGGGCCGTGGGACCGTCCTTACGCAGAAGCGCCGCGCGCCAGGCCTCGCTGGTTTCCGCCGCGTCCGCGGGGCGGAGGACGGAGAGGCCGGGGATGAGGCGCAGCGCCATCACATGCTCGACGGGCTGGTGGGTTGGGCCGTCCTCGCCAAGGCCGATGCTGTCGTGGGTGAAGACATAGACGACCGGCTGCTTCATCAACGACGCCAGACGGATGCTGGAACGCATGTAGTCGGCGAACTGGAGGAAGGTGGCGCCGTAGGGCCGCAGCCCTCCGTGCAGGCTCATGCCGTTGAGCACCGCGCCCATGCCGTGTTCGCGGACGCCGAAGTGGAAGTTGCGGCCATTTTCCGTCGCGCTGAAATCGCCTTCGCCTTTGAGGTTCGTATTGTTGCTGCCGGCGAGATCCGCGCTGCCGCCGAGCAGGTTCTTCAGGATGGGCGCGAGGGCGTTCAGCGCCTTGCCGCTGGCTTCGCGCGTCGCCATCTTGTCGGCCGCCGTGAAGGTGGGCAGCGCCGCTTCCCAACCCTCGGCCAGCTCGCCGCGCATCCAGGCCTCGAAGGCGACCGCGAGATCAGGATGCGCCTTGCGGTAGGCCTCGAAGCGCCCGCGCCAATCGGCTTCGACGGCCTCGCCTCGGCCGATGCTCTTGCGCCATTCGGCGAGCGCGTCCGCCGGAATGTGGAACTGGGATTCGGGATCCCAACCGAGGATCGTTTTGACGACCTTGATCTCGTCCGCGCCGAGCGGCTCGCCATGGGCCTTGGCCGTGCCCTGCTTGGCGGGGCTGGGGAAGCCGATGACCGTGCGGCAATCAATGAGCGTGGGCTTGCCGCAGGGCTTCAACGCCTCTTCGTAGACCTTCTGCAGCGCCCAGAGGTCTTCGCCATCCTCGACCTTGAGCACGCGCCAGCCGTGGGCCTGGAAGCGGCGGTCCACCTCTTCGGTGAAGGCGAGATCCGTGGAGCCCTCGATGGTGATCTTGTTGTTGTCCCATAGGACGACGAGCTTCTCCAGGCCCAGATGGCCCGCGAGCGCGACGGCCTCCATGCCCACGCCTTCCATGAGGTCGCCGTCCGAGGCGAAGGCGAAGGTGCGGTGGTTGACGATGTCGAAGCCGTCCTGATTGAAGCGCGAGGCGAGGAAACGCTCGGCGATGGCCATGCCGGTCGCGTTGCCCAGGCCCTGTCCCAGCGGCCCCGTGGTCGTCTCCACGCCCGCGGTGTGGCCCACTTCGGGATGGCCCGGCGTCTTCGAGCCCCACTGGCGGAAGGCGATGAGCTCTTCCAACTGCAGGTCGTAGCCGCTGAGGTGCAGCAGCGAGTAGAGCAGCATGGAGGCGTGGCCGCAGCTCAGCACGAAGCGGTCTCGGTCCGCCCAGCTCGGGTTCGCGGGGTTGTGCTTCATGAACTTCGTCCACAGCGTGTAGGCCGCGGGCGCCAGCGCCATGGGCGTGCCGGGGTGGCCGCTGTTGGCCTTCTGCACCGCGTCCATGGAAAGGACGCGGATGGTGTCAATGCAGAGCTTTTCGGTCTCAGGAGTCATGGAAGCCTCAAATTCATCCGCAGATTTCGCAGATTACGCCGATTCAAAAGCAGACCCAATCTGCGTCATCGGCGGAATCTGCGGATAAAAAATCATTTTGCGTTCAAAGCGCTGGCCTTCACGAAGGCGGTGAAGAGCGGGTGGGGCGCGAGGGGCTTGGACTTGAACTCGGGGTGGAACTGGCAGGCGAGGAAGTAGGGATGCGAGGGGATCTCGACGATCTCCACGAAGACGCCGTCGGGGCTCATGCCGGTGAAGGCGAGGCCCTTGTCCTCCAGGGCCTTCTTGAACTCGTGGTTGAACTCGTAGCGGTGGCGATGCCGCTCGCTGATCTCGGCGGCGGCGTAGGCCTTCTCGGCCTGGGAACCGGGCGCGAGGTGACAGGGGTAGGCGCCGAGGCGCATCGTCCCGCCCAGCTCTTCCACATCCACCAGTTCGCGGAGCTTGAAGATGACCTTGTGCTTCGGATTTTCGTCAAATTCCGTCGAGTCGGCGCCATCGAGCCCCGCCACATCCCGCGCGAATTCCACGCTCGCCATCTGCATGCCGAGGCAGATGCCAAAGAAGGGCACCTGCTTTTCGCGGGCCCAGCGGATCGCCTCGATCATGCCGCGGGTGCCGCGCACGCCGAAGCCGCCGGGCACGAGTACGCCCTGGCAGTCCTTGAGGACGCCTTCCGAGTCGCCGCCTTCGAGCTGCTCGGCCTCGATCCACTTGAGGTCCACCTGCTTCTCCAGGCCGTAGCCCGCGTGGTGCAACGCCTCGATGAGGCTCTTGTAGCTTTCCTTGAACTCCACATATTTGCCGACCACCGCGATGCGCACGCTGCCCTTCGGGTTGCGGATGCGGTGGATGAGGTCGTTCCAGGCCGAGAGGTCCGGCGCCTTGTCCGGCAGGCCGAGCAGCGCCGCGACCTTCTTATCGAGGCCTTCCTCATGGAGGTTCAGAGGCACTTCGTAGATGGAGCTGGCGTCCTTGGCGCTGAAGACGGCGTCGTTCGTCACGGAGCAGAACAGCGCGATTTTCTCCTTGAGGTCGGCCGGGATCTCCACATCCGCGCGGCAGAGCAGCACATCGGGATGGAGGCCAAGGGCGCGCAGCTCCTTCACCGAATGCTGCGTGGGCTTGGACTTCAGCTCGCCCGCGGCCTTGATGTAGGGCACATAGGTGAGGTGCATGTTGATGGCGTTGCCTTGACCGGCTTCGAGCTTGAACTGGCGGATGGCTTCCAGGAACGGCTGGCTTTCGATGTCGCCCACCGTGCCGCCGATCTCCACGAGGACCACATCCATGTCCTTGGCGACTTTGCGGATGTGGGCCTTGATCTCGTCCGTGATGTGCGGGATCACCTGCACGGTCTTGCCCAGATAGTCGCCGCGGCGCTCCTTCTGGATGACCGTGTTGTAGATCTTGCCCGTGGTGATCGTGTGGTTCTGCGAAGTGGGCACCGAAGTGAAGCGCTCGTAGTGGCCCAGGTCCAGGTCCGTCTCCGCGCCGTCCTCCGTCACGAAGACCTCGCCGTGCTGGAAGGGCGACATGGTGCCGGGATCCACATTGAGGTAGGGATCCATCTTCATGAGCGTGACCTTCAGCCCGCGGGCCTCCAGCAAGGCGCCCAGCGAAGCCGCCGCGATGCCCTTGCCGAGGCTCGAAAGCACGCCGCCGGTGACGAAAATGAATTTAGTCATGAGACACCCCAACGAAAAACAGATGAACCACGGAGGCACGGAGACTCAGAGATTCAAGGGCAGCCGTTCTTCTCTGCGCCTCCGTGTCTCTGTGGTTCAAAAAACTCACATCTCCTCCGGAGCTTCGATGCCGAGCAGGAACAGGCCTTGGCGCAGGGCGCGGGCGGTGGCGAGGCAGAGGGCGAGGCGCGCGTCGCGGACCGCGCCCGAATTCTCTGCCGCCAACACGGGGCAGTTCGTGTAGAAGCCGCTGAAGGCGCGGGCCACGGCGAGCAACTGGCGCGCCAGCGGCGTCGGGCCTTCGCTGTCCACGACGCCTTGGATGGCGTCCGGCAGCCCCGCGAGCTCGAAGAGGAGTGCTTGCGCCGAAGGTTCGTCAAGGCCCGGCAATTCGGCGGGCAGCTTCGCGTCCGGGAAGGGCAGCACGGCGCCATCCGGCGCGCCCGCCTTCGCCAGATCGGCCCACGCGCCGCCCGCCTTACGCAGCACGGAGCAGATGCGCGCATGGGCGTACTGCACATAGGGCCCCGTGTCGCCATCCAGCGCCACGGCGCGCTCCCAGGTGAAGGTGATGGGCTTCACGCGGTCGTTGAGGGCGTTGAAGAAGAGCACGGCGCCCAGGCCCAGCATCTCGGCCACTTCCGTCTTCTTCGGCAGATCCGGATTCTTCTCTTCGATGATGGCGAGGACGCGGTCGCGGGCCTCGTCCAGCACATCCTCCAGGAAGATCACATTGCCTTTGCGGGTGCTCATCTTGCCTTCGGGCAGGGAGATCATGCCGAAGGGCGTGTGCACCATGCGGCCCGCGAACCAGGGATCGAGTTTGGCCATGATGGCGATGACCTGCTGCATGTGCAGCACCTGCTCGCCGCCGATCACATAGAGGTTGAGGTCGTAGCGGTAGGTGTCGCGGCGGTAGAGGGCCGCGGCGATGTCGCGCGTCGCGTAGGTGCTGGAGCCGTCGCTCTTCAAGACCATGCAGGGCGTCTTGATGCCCACATCCTCGAGGTCCACAATTTGCGCGCCGCGCTCGCCTTCGACGAGCAGGCCCTTGTCCCGCAAGGCCTGGACGGCGGCTTCGAGCTTGTCTTCGTAGAAGGCCTCGCCCATGTCCAGGGAATCGAAGCCCACGCCGAGGCGGTCGTAGAGGCGCTGGAATTCTTTCAACGACAGGTCGCGGAACCACTGCCAGAGGCGGCGGGCTTCCGGGTCGCCCTGCTCCAGCTTGCGGAACCAGTCGCGGCCCTCGTCGCGCAGCGCGGGCTCCTTCTCCTCTTCAGCGTGGAAGCGCACATAGAGTTGGAAGAGGCGGTAGAGCGGCGTCCTGAACCGTTCAGGGACTTCGTCGGCCCACTCGAAATCCTTCGTGAGGTCGGGATTCCCGACCTCCGCCCACTTCTTGTAGGCCGCGAGCAGCGTCCCGAACTGGGTGCCCCAATCGCCCAGGTGGTTGAGGCGCAGCACCTCGTGGCCGCGGAAGCGATGGGCCTGCACGAGCGCGTGGCCGATCATCGTGGAGCGCAGGTGGCCGATGGTGAAGAGCTTGGCGATGTTCGGCGAGCTGTACTCGACGATGACTTTTCGGCCCTGAGGCGGAAGCGATCCAAAGGGGCAGCCCGGCGCGAGGATCGAACCCGCCACGGCCCTGGCCCGAGCTTCGGGGCTGAGCTTGAGGTTCAGGTAAGGCCCCGCCGCCACCAGCTCAGCACCCTCGACCTTCACCTTGGCGGCCAGATCCTTGGCGAGCTGGGCGGGATTCGTCTGAAGGGCCTTGGCGGCCTTGAAGCAGGGGAAGGCCAGGTCCCCGTGCTCCCAAGCCCGGGGCCGTTCCAATGAGATCCCTTGGCCCGGCAACACTTCCGCCAAGGCCTGTTCAAATGCGTCGCGCACGCGCTCCATGATTTCGCCACCCTGGAGGCAGTCGCCTCCGACTAGGATGCCCGAGCGGCCCCCGGCTTTGGAAGCCCCGGAAGTCGTGTTCTTCCGTCCTTTTCCCCTTGACCCTGGCGGCCTTTTCGATAGGATGGTCTTTCGCCCTGCCGGGACCTCGGGTCCGGCCAAGGAGAATCGCATGGCCAATCACAAGTCCGCCGCCAAGAAGGCCCGCCGCGACGCCGAAGCGCGTCTGCGGAACCGTGGCAATCGGTCCACGATGAAGAGCGCCGTGAAGCGCTTCCTCACCGTGATCGCCGAGGGCAACAAGGCCGAGGCCGCCAAGCTCCTCCCCCTCACCCAGGGCGTCGTGGACCAGGCCGAGCGCAAGGGCGTGATGCACAAGAACGCCGCCAACCGCATGAAGTCCCGCATGGCGCTAAAGGTGAACGGCCTCGCTTAAGACGCGGAAACCCTTCGAAAAAGCCCGCCGAAAGGCGGGCTTTTTCGTGCAGGATCGGAGGATGCCCTTCGTTCCGCCCTTCCAGCAATCCTCCCGCGTGATCTACACGGTGGACGACCGAGAGCGCGCGGCCCACGGCATTTCGGACCGCCAATCCTTTCGAGAGACTTCCCAACTCTGGGCGGATGGCCGCTTGTTCGAATCAGGCTACGGCCTGTTGCGGGAGAACAGGCGCCCCGCCAAAGACTTCGGTCGGCCGCCCCAAGACATGGCTTGGTACTTCACCTACGATCTCGTGGATGGCGCGGCCTACGCCTGGGGCTTTGGCGATGACCGCGCCTCGGGGCAAAAGGGGCAGGGCCTCAAGGAACTCCGGGCCACGATCTACATCTACCGGAACGGCGGAACCCGTTGGGAACTGTGGGACACGCTCAAAGGGTTGCCATATGGATCCGTCGCCTGGCTGCGTCCCTTGGAAGGCGGCGGTTACCTGGTTGGCGGGCGCTTCCCCGATGAGGAGATGCACCGGCAGGACCCACTCGCCATCGTCCGCGAAAACGGGCACGGAAAGCTCATCGTCCAGGAGACCGAGGAGATCGACCCGAACCAACCCGCCTTCCTTTACGGCCGCCCCAGCGATCTGCTTCCATCTCACGAAGTTTACCCCGGCGTGAACGATCAGCCCCGATGGTTCCCGAACCCGAATGCCTTCGGCGTCTACAATGGCTTCGACAGTCAAACCATCCGTGTCCCAGGGCACCTCGTTTTCATTGATCTCCACTTCGGCCGCTTCCTCACGGTGAATGCCCGGACCGGCAGGGTGGAACGCCGGAACGGTCTTTTTGATTTGCCAAAGGATGCCGTGATGGATCCAATGGACTACGAATACGCCATCCTCGGCGTCCAGCCGCGACCGGATGGGCACCTGCTCATCGCCGCGCGCGGCGCGGACGCGGTGCAGCAAAGCCGGACCTGGAAACCGGATCTTCCGCCGCCCGAACCCGTGCGCCTCAGCTTCACGGAGTCCTTCGGCAAATCGCCCGAGGAGCAGGGCGAGGCCATGGAGATGAAGCAGGACCAGGCAAAGCTGGACCGCGCGAAGCAGGCCCAGGAAGCGCGGCTCAAGGCTTTCCCCGACCTCGTCTGGTGGGACTTCGATCCCGACACCGGCGCCTTCCGCCAGGAACCCCCGCCCATGGGCGTACCCGACAAGTTCCCCTCCCTCGCCGCGCTGCAAGCCTTCCGCTTCACCTTCAAGCCCGATGGCAACCTGGAGATCGAACCGAAGGTGTGGAGGTAGCTAAGACCACGCTTCCGGTACGCGGACTTCGCTTTTCGGGACGCGGGCCCAATCGAATCGTGGGATCAGATCTTCCGCGCGGCAGGGTTCGGGGGCGTCCAGGCAGCCGAGGCTGAAGCCGAGCCAGCCGGTGATTTCTTCCGGCGACACGCCGCGGGCGCGGAGGGCGTCGAGGCCCAGCGCGCCCGCGCGCTTGCCCAGGCGCGAGCCGTCCTGCGCGGTCACGAGGCCGAGGTGCGCGTAGGTGGGACGCGGGAAACCGAGCGCTTCCTGCAACCGGATCTGAGTGGCGCTCACGCCGCGCAGGTCCGAACCGCGCACGATTTCTGTCACACCCTGATCGCCGTCGTCCACGATGACGGCCAGGTGATAGGCGAAGACGCCATCACGGCGGAAGAGGAGCGGATCGCCGGTGAGCGAAGCCGGATCATCGCGCTGCGGGCCAAGCAGGAGATCGTCCCAAGCCACCTCGCCCTCCGGCATCCGGAAGCGCAGGGCGGCCTCGAAGCTTTGCCAGGCGCGGCTCCGGCAGGCGCCATCGTAGGGGCGTAGGCCATCTTCGAGGTGCGGCGCGCTGGCGAGTCGCGCGAGATCCTTGCGTGTGCAAGTGCAGGGGTAGAGCGCGCCCGCTTGATGCAGACGCGCGAGCGCTTCGCGGTAGCGCTCGCTCCGATGGGATTGCCAGACCACCTCGTCATCGGATTCAAGGCCCAGCTCGGCGAGGTCGCGCACCTGCGCCTCCGCGATCTCGGGGCGGCAGCGCGGGCCATCCACATCTTCGACGCGAACGAGCCAACGGCCGCCTTGCGCTTTGGCGGACAACCAGGACGCGAGCGCCGTGCGCAGGTTGCCCAGGTGCAGCGGGCCCGTGGGCGAGGGCGCGAAGCGGCCGATCAGGGAAGGAGCTTCCACTGGGCTTCCACTTCATCGAGGAGGCCGCGCTTGGCCGCGACGAGGTCGGGCGCGAGGCCATCTTCCATGACCTCGCTGACCGCGTAGCGCAGCTCGGAAAGGATCTCGCGCGGGTTGCAGGCCTGGGTCAGCGCCGCGAGCAGCATGTCCGCGTCCTCGATCCGCCCGGCGGCGCGCAGGCCGCGGAGCAGGTCGAGGACGCGGTCGTAGAGGGCTTCCACTATTTTTTCGGCGTGCCACAGGGATAAGTGTCTGCTCCCCGCTCGGGCATGCCCACCGTCGTGCCGCGCTTGGCCACATCGCGGCTCGTCGTCGGCGCGCCGCTGAGGCGGCCGCGGGTGGCGTACTGGTCCTTGAGTTGCTGCATGAGCGCCTCGCGCTTCTCGGCGAGGCGCTTCAAGGGCCGCTTCTCCGCGCGGGTGAGGATGTAGGCCGTGAGCAGCGGCAGGGCGATGGTGCTGTCCGTGTAGCAGACGACAGCATCCGGCAACTGGTCGGGATCAATCTTGCCCCAGCTCACAGCCTCGCCCGGCGTGGCGCCGCTGAGGCCGCCCGTGTCGGGGCGCGCGTCCGTCACCTGGAGGAAGTAGTCGTGGCCGCGCTCATCAATGCCGAGCACCTCCTGGATCTGGGGCTCGGTCTGGAGGATGAAGTTCTTGGGCGAGCCGCCGCCGAGGATCCACACGGCGCTCTTGCCGCCCTTGAGCTTGGCGTCGAGGACGATGCTCGCGGTTTCGTTCACATCGGCGTTCACATCGTAGACGAGCTGGTTCCCTTCCAGCGCCACGGCCGCGACATTCATGCCGATGCTGCTATCGCCGGGGCTGCTGGTGTAGATGGGCACGCCGCATTGGTAGGCCGCCGAGAGCACGGAGACGGTGCCGATGCCGAGCGCCTGCTCGCGTTCAAACAGCGCCTTGCCCACATGCCAGTGGAATTCGGCCGTGCTCATGGCCTTCTGGAAAGCCGGGGCCTTGATGAGCTCGCGGTAGAAGGCGTCCGTGTCGAGGAGCACCGTGTAGTCGAAGAGGATGTCGTAGATGCGCACCACGCCCGCGTCGCGCAGCACCGTGTCGCTGAGGGCCGCCGAGCCGCGGTGCAGGCGCAGATCCAGGGCGAAGTGGGTGTCGTGGTAGAGGTTCGCGCCGGTGGAGATCATCCAGTCAATGACGCCGGCTTCGATGAGCGGGATGAGGCAGGAGCGACCGAGGCCCGCCGGGGTCAGCGCGCCCGTAAGCGTCACGCCCAAGGTCACATCCTCTTTCAGGATCTTCCGCGTCAGCAGCCGCGCCGCTTCGCCCAGCCGCCCGCCGTTGTAGGCGAGGAAGGCCTCGTCAATGAGATCCGCCGCCGAGATGCCCGCCCGCACCCCGCCCGGCGCGATGCGCTGGCCCGAGAGGAAGGCGGCGGATTCTTCGGAAGGCTCGTGGGCGGACATGGGGACTCCGGAATCCTTCATTCTAGGCTGGAGGCCGGAGACTGAAAGGAAACGCCCCGAGGGAGGCTCCGGCTCCAGGGTTGCGCAGCAAGCCTGGGAGCACGCGCGAGCGTGCGATAGTCGGAGGGGCGTAGCCCCAGCCCCGACAGACTCCCGATCAAAAGGAAACGCCCCGAGGCTGGGGCGTTTCGTGAGGGATCGTTGGAGGGATGGTGTTGGTGGGATCCGTTAGCGGGGCCCTCCGCGAGGGAGGGAGTTTCTGCAAGGTGGGATCAAAGTGGCGGGAAGCCCTTTCGGGCACCTCACGGCCAGTATAGGGCATCCGGCCGTCGGCCGCCGACTACCGCAGGACTTCGAAGAGGGCCGCGTTCGGCTCGCCGGGCTTCCAGCGGCTTAGGTTCATGGCCGCGCGATCCGGGTGGTCGGGATCGCCCAGCTTCAGGCTGGCGATGACACGGCGGCCGGCCATCTCCACCGGCGGATCGAAGGTCATCACTTGAGCCAGCTTGCCACTGGCGAAGAAGAAGCTGGCGGAGGCGGGGATCTCGCCCGCCTTCCACACCCGGAGTTCGGCGCGGCGGTAAGGCACGCTGGCCCGCTTCGCCTCCAGCGTCACGAGCCAGCAGGGCTTGCCGCCGAGGCTCGCCTCCTGGATGCCGGTCGCGCGGAAATCCTCGCCCAGGCGCAGCCGCGCGAGGTCGCCGCCCGCCGCCGAGCCGATGAGGCGCTGCTGGGGCGTGACGGGGATGGCGCGTTTGGAGCCGGGCGTCAGCAACCACATCTGCTCGCCCTTCATCAGCACCGCGCGGCCCAGAACCTGCTTCGGCGCGAGGCCATCGAGCCGCGTGTCGCCGTTGGAGGCGACGGAGAGTCGCCACTGGGAGGTGCGGCCCTGGTCCTTCAGGGTCAGGTCCGCGCTGAAGGCGGGCCAGGGATGGCGGAGCTGATCCACCTTGGCGACGAGGGCGGCGGCGTCCGGCGTTTGAGCCGCGACGATTGCCGGAACGAGGAAGAGCAGCGCTCTACGCGCGGCCATAGTCATCCTGCAGGCGCTCGATGTCCGCCTCATCGAAGACGCCGAAGGAGACTTCCAGCACGCGCACCGGGTGGGCGGTCGAAGCCGCGCAGCTCAGGCGGTGGGTCGCGCCCACGGGCAGCCAGACCTGCTCGCCCACGCTCGGCGTGAGGCGTTCACCATCCCGTTCCACGACGACGCCTTCATCCAGCGCGATCCAAAGCTCGCCGCGATTCCGATGTTTTTGCAGGCTCAGCTTCGCGCCGGGCTTGCAGGTGAGGATCTTCACCGTGCAGGGCGTGTTGAGGGCGAACTGGTCGAAGCTGCCCCAGGGCTTGTCCACATGGAGGGTGTCGGGGCGTTTCATGATGTCTAAAGGCTAACTGAGTTGGGGGCTGTCGGCTTTTGGCTTTTGGCCTTTGCTGGGCCAGGCGTGCCATGGTCCAAGCCCTGCATGGGTCGACGCCAGCAAGAGCCCAAAGCCAAAAGCCGAAGGCCCTAAAGGAGGTCTTCGCGGCCTTCCGCCTTCAGCCGCTCCACGATCTTCTTCACCGACTGGGCCTTGTCCCGGTGGCAGATGAGGAGGGCGTCCTCGTCGTCCACGACGATGAGATCGGAGACGCCGCTGGCGGCGATGAGGCGCTTGCCACCGAAGAAGGCGCTATCGCGGGTCTCCAGCAGGATCGCCTCGCCCTTCACCACATTGCCATCCGCATCGGGCTCGTGGAATTCCAGCGCGGCGGGCCAGGAGCCCACATCGGACCAGCGGAAGCGCGTGGGCACCACGGCCACGCCTTCGGCCTTCTCCATGAGGGCCACATCAATGGCGACTTCGGGCAGCTTTCCGTAGGCTTCCGCCAGCTTCGCCGGATCGGCGCCCGCCGCCACCCAGGCGTCCAGGGGCGCGAGCACGCCCGGCGCGTGGCGGGTGAGCTCGGCGCGGAAGTCCGCAAGCGTCCAGACGAAGAGCCCCGCGTTCCAGAAATGGCGGCCGCTGGCCAGGTACTGGATGGCCTGGTCCATGGGCGGCTTTTCGCGGAAGGCCTTCACCTTGAGGACGGGGCCCTGGCCTTCGGCCTCGATGTAGCCGTAGCCCGTCTCGGGATAGGTGGGACGGATGCCGAAGACGACGAGCTCGCGCTCCCAGGCCGCGTGCTTCACGGCCGTCTCCACATCCTCGATGAAGAGATCCGGATCGCCGATCCAGTGATCCGCCGACAGCACCACCATCACGCCGCCGGGCACGCGGCGTTCGATCTCCACCAACGCCAGGGCTAGGCAGGGCGCGGTGTTGCGGCCCTCGGGCTCCACGATCACATTGGCGGGCGGAATCTCCGGCAGCATGCGGCGAGTCTCCTCCGCCAGCTCCGCGGTCGTCACGACGAAGATGTGCTCGGGCCGGAAATGCCCATCCAGGCGCGCGACGGTCTGATGCAGGAGCGTGCCTTCGCCGACGATGGCGAGAAACTGCTTGGGACGGCTCGACCGCGAGCGCGGCCAGAAACGGGTTCCGCGACCTCCGGCCATAACGACGGCCACTTTGGGAGCATGCTGCTTCGTGTCCGGCATCTAGGCACCCCACCTGGCCCAAGCGCGAGAGGTCTCGCGTATCGCCTCAGGCGATACCGAGAAGACCACTGCGACCTTGGGGGCATGCTGCTTCGTGTCCGGCATGGTCGGAATTCTACCGGGCCAGGACGCGGAGCAGCGCCGCCAATTCCTTCGGCGGCGGCGCGGGGCGCTCGTGGATGGCGGCCAGGGGCAACGCCACCAGCGCCCCCGCTTGAAGGCCCAGGTAGAAGGCCTTCTCGCCCGCCGCGAGGCGCTTCACGGCTTCCGCGCCCCAGCGGCTGCCCCAGATGCGGTCCAAGGCCGTGGGCGAGCCGCCCCGCTGGATGTGCCCCAGCACCGCGACGCGAAGATCCAGGCCGTAGTCCCGGCGCAGACGGTCGCCGATGGTCACGGCGCTGCCCAATTGGTCGCCTTCCGCCACGATGACGATGGAGCTGCCCTTGCCCCGCTCCGCGCTGAGCTTCAACTGCCGGACTAGCTCTTCGAAGGTGTCGTCCTCCGCTTCCGGATAGAGCACGAATTCCGCGCCGCAGGCGAGGGCCGTGTGCACCGCGAGCATGCCCGAGCTGCGGCCCATCACTTCCACGAGGAAGACGCGGTCGTGGCTGGAGGCCGTGTCGCGGATGCGGTCCACCGCCTCCACCGCCGTGTTCAGCGCGGTGTCGAAGCCGAGCGTGCGATCGGTGCCCGGCAGATCGTTGTCAATGGTGCCGGGGATGCCCGCGCAAGCGACGCCCTGCTCGCGCTGGAGCGCCTCCGCGCCCCGGAAGCTGCCATCGCCGCCGATGACGACGAGGGCGCCGATGCCCGCCGCGCGCAGGCCTTCCGCCGTCCTCGCCCGCACAGTGGCCTCCTCGAATTCCGGCGCGCGCGCGGTGTGCAGGATCGTCCCGCCCCGCTGGAGGATGTTGGCGCAGTCCCGGCTTCCCAGCGGACACCAGTCGCCCTGGATCAGGCCACGGAACCCGTGGCGGATGCCCATCACCTCGTGCCCAAGCGCGTCCGCCTGACGGACGACGGCGCGGATGGCGGCGTTCATGCCCGGCGCATCGCCGCCGGAGGTGAGCACGCCCAGACGCATGGGGCGGATCGGCTACTTGTGCCGGGCGGCGCGGCGGGGCCGGGCGGCGGCGGCGTGCTTGCCGGGCCGCGCCTTGCGGCCCTTGCCGTGATGGCGGCCGCGCCGGTGCTTGGCGCGGTAGCCGGGAAGATCCTTGGGGTGGGTCTCGGGCGGCGGCAGCGGGGGCGGCTCCACGAGCGCCTTCGGCATGGGCGGCAGGTCGCGCTCGTCAATGCCTTGGGCGGCGGCGCGGGTGGCCCGGGCCTTGAGGACGGGGTCTTCCTGGCGGGTGTCCACATTGGACCCGGAAGAGGCTCCCGGTTCCGTCGCGCCGGGCTCCAGAGGCACATGCAAGCGCGGCGCGGCGAGGGCCGGAACGGCCAGCGCGGTGAGGAGCAGTCGGCGCTTCTTCATCAGGTCTCCAGTCTACGCCTTGAGTGCGCCCTGGGCCACCAAGGCTCCCGGGGCCTTCATCCCGGGCGCGGTAGACTTGGGATGCTCACGCCGAAGGCGATGGGCCCCGAAAGGACCGAGATGCCGGACCATCCGACCGCTCCCGTGCCGGCCGCCCCCGTGGCGGACAAGGCCCTGGAAGATTGCCTGCGACCCTTCCCCGCCTCGGAGAAGGTGTTCGTCGCCGGCGCGCTCCCCGGCGTGCGCGTGCCCATGCGGCGCATCCGCCTCCAGGACACCCGCGACTTCAACGGCCAGGCGATCAAGAACGAAGCCGTCACCGTCTACGACACGAGCGGTCCCTACACCGATCCCAACGCGGCGATGGATGTGACCAAGGGCCTTCCCGCCCTGCGGCGCGACTGGATCCTCGGCCGGGGCGATGTGGAAGAACTGGACAAGCCCAGCTCCTACTACCGCCAGCTCCGCGAGCGCGACATCGAGCTGGAGGCCATCCGCTTCCAGGGCGCGCGCAAGCCGCTGCGCGCCAAGGCCGGGAAGAATGTCTCCCAGATGCACTACGCCAAACAGGGCCTCGTCACGCCGGAGATGGAGTTCATCGCCATCCGCGAAAACCTGGGCCGGGACGCGGCCGGGATGAAGTCGCGCATCACGCCTGAATTCGTCCGCGATGAGATCGCCCGGGGCCGCGCCATCATCCCCAACAACATCAACCACCCCGAGACCGAGCCGATGATCATCGGCCGGAACTTCCTCGTGAAGATCAACGCCAACATCGGCAACTCCGCCGTGGCGTCGAGCATTGAAGAGGAAGTCTCCAAGATGGCCTGGGCGACGCGCTGGGGCGCGGACACGGTGATGGACCTCAGCACCGGCAAGAACATCCACGAGACGCGGGAGTGGATCCTCCGCAACTCGCCCGTGCCCATCGGCACCGTGCCCATCTACCAGGCGCTGGAGAAGGTGGACGGCATCGCCGAGGAACTCACCTGGGAGCTCTACCGCGACACGCTCATCGAGCAGGCGGAGCAGGGCGTGGACTACTTCACCATCCACGCCGGCGTGCTGCTGCGCTTCGTGCCGCTCACCGCGCGGCGCGTGACGGGCATCGTCTCCCGCGGCGGCTCCATCATGGCGAAGTGGTGCCTCTCCCATCACAAGGAGAACTTCCTCTACACGCACTTCGAAGAGATCTGCGAGATCATGAAGGCCTACGATGTGGCCTTCTCGCTGGGCGACGGATTGCGCCCAGGCTCGACGGCGGACGCCAACGACGAGGCCCAGTTCGGCGAGTTGGACACGCTGGGCGAGCTCACCAAGATCGCCTGGAAGCACGATGTGCAGACCATGATCGAGGGTCCGGGCCATGTGCCCATGCACCTCATCCAGGAAAACATGGAGCGCCAACTCAAAATCTGCCACGAGGCGCCCTTCTACACGCTGGGGCCGCTGACGACGGACATCGCGCCGGGCTACGACCACATCACGAGCGCCATCGGCGCGGCCATGATCGGCTGGTTCGGCACGGCGATGCTCTGCTATGTGACGCCCAAGGAGCACCTGGGCCTGCCGAACCGCAAGGATGTGAAGGACGGCGTCATCACCTACAAGCTCGCCGCCCACGCCGCGGACCTCGCGAAGGGCCATCCCGGCGCGAACCTCCGCGACGACGCGCTCTCCAAGGCCCGCTTCGAGTTCCGCTGGGAGGACCAGTTCAACCTCGCGCTGGACCCGGACACGGCCCGCGAATTCCACGACGAGACGCTGCCCGCCGAAGGCGCCAAGCAGGCCCACTTCTGCTCCATGTGCGGGCCGAAGTTCTGCTCCATGCGCATCACCGAGGATGTGCGGAAATACGCCCAGGAGCACGGCTACACCGAGGCCGAGGCCCTTGAGCACGGCATGGCGGACATGTCCGAGGCCTTCAAGGCCAAGGGCTCCGATGTCTACCAGCAGGCCTGAGCGGAAGATCCACGATGCCGCTCGATCCCCTCGAAGAACGCGTAGATCCCCAGGAAGCGCTTGAGGATTTCTGGAGCGTGGCCTTCCCCATCCTGGCCCGCCAGGAGCGGGAGCGCGCCTCGCGCATCCTGGAGGCTTGGGTCGCGGCGTGGAAGGGCAAGCAGCGCGCGGTGAACCTCACGCGCTCCAACCACGGCGCCTTCCTCCACTTCGCGCAGTTCATGGACGGTTCCTGGATCCAGGCCTTCACCTTCATCGCCGACCGCAAGGATGGCGTCTCGCTTCGCGGCCCCGACCCGGACCGCTCGCGCCGCGCCCACAAGCTGCGCCGCCACAAGGTGGACAGCGCGCCGCTGGACAAGCTCTTCGAGGCTTGGAGCCTCCACCCCGAAGGCCGCCCCGCCGGTCACGCCGTGGAGTTTTTCATCCACGAAACGCCCGACGACACCTGGGACGCCTGCCTGCGCGAGACGCTCGCATGTCTGGGGAACTAGCGGCCTTCGAGCTGTCCACCGCGCACACCGCCGCGCTCATCCAGGCCACGCCGGACGAGACCTGGGATCGCGTCTGGCCGGGCCTGAGAACGCTGCGCGAGCAGTTGCTCCATGTGGCGCTGGTGCGGGAAAGCATCTGCCGCCAGCTCGCGAGTGAAGCGACGGCAGGCCTCGGCGAGCGCTTCGAGAGGCCGGATTGGCACGGCGGAACGGCGGATCTGGCCTCGGCCTTCGCCGCCCACTCGGGGCGTTGCCGGGCCTCCCTCGCGAAAGCGGATCTGACGAAGCTCGACGCGCCCTTCACGACGCCCTTCGGCAACCGCTCCACGCCCCGCAACTACTTCCGCGTGATGCTCCTGGAAGAGCACCACCACCGCGCCCAGATGAGCCAGCTTCTGCGTCTCGCCGGGTGTGAGCCGCCGCCCTATCCGGGCCAGGCTTGGGTGGAACTCGGAATTCCGCAGGATTGAGGTTGCGAACGAGCCCCCGCTTCCCTCAGGCTTGAGTCATGGCCGTTCGCCGCTTCCGCTTTTTCTATTTTAGCTTCCGGACTCCGGGGGCTGGAGCGGCGTTGACCTAAACCAACACACGCAACCGCCATCAACCCCCGAGACCCACGCGGCTCGGGGGTTTTTCTTTGGAGCAGGCCATGGCCGAAACCCTCACCGACCTTCGCGGGCGCATTGACGCCCTGGACGAAGAACTCCTCGCCCTCCTCAACGCCCGAGCCCGGCTCGTGCAAGAGGTGGGCGAAGCCAAGCGCGCGTCCGGCCAGTCGGGCGCCTTCTACTCAGGGCAACGGGAGCAGGCCATCCACGCCCGGCTCGCGGGGATGAACGAAGGCCCGTTCCCCACGCCCGCGCTGCGGCCCGTCTTCCAGGAGATCCTCAGCGCCTGCCTCTCGCTGGAGAAGGGCCTGCGCGTGGCCTTCCTCGGCCCCGAAGCCACCTTCACCCACACGGCCGCCCGCCAGCAGTTCGGCCTTTCCGCGAACCTGCTGCCCGAGCGCTCGGTGCAAGCCGTCTTCCAGCAGGTGGAGCGGGGCCGCGCGGATTATGGCGTCGTGCCGCTGGAGAACTCCACCGAAGGCATGGTGGGCTCCACCCTCGACACGCTCATGGACAGCGAGCTGCGCATCCGCGCCGAGATCGTGCTGGCGGTGGAGCAATGTCTCCTCCTGCGCCCCGGCCTGGACCCGGCCTGCGTGCGCCGCGTCTATTCCCACCCCCACGCCATCGGCCAATGCCGCGGCTGGCTTTCCACCCACCTGCCCACGGCGGAGGCCATTGAATGCCCCTCCACCGCGGACGCGGCGCGCATGGCGAAGGGCGATGGCGCGGGCGCCGCGCTCGCGTCGGCCCTCGCCGCGCCGCTCTACGGATTGGAAGTCGCGCGCCACGGCGTGCAGGATCAGCGCGCCAACTTCACGCGCTTTCTCGTGCTCGGGCCTGATGATCCTGGCACCCGGCCCGCTTCCACCGGCCGCGACCGCACCTCGCTGCTCATCCAGGCGCACGATGGCCCCGGCGCGTTGCTCGACCTGCTGCGCCCCTTCAGCGAACGGGGCCTCAACCTGAGCCGCATCGAAAGCCACCCCACCCGCAAGAAGGCCTGGGACTACGCCTTCTTCCTGGATGTGGAAGGCCACGCCGACGACGCGCCCCTCGCCGCCGCGCTCACCGAACTCGCCACCCGGTGCGAAGTGCGCGTGCTGGGCAGCTACGCGCGGTCTCAGCCGCCCAAATAACTCATCTCGGGCTTTTTCAGATCCGGCGTGGCAGAGCTGCGCCGTTCGGAATAGCGGTCGTCGCGGCGTTTCCAGCGCGCCGCGACGAGGGCCGCGAGGTCGGCATCGGAGCTGCCGTTGCGGAGGGCGGCGCGCAGATCCAGTCCTTCTGCGCCGAAGAGGCAGGTGTGGAGGCGGCCTTCCGCCGAGAGGCGCGCGCGGTCGCAGCCGCCGCAGAAGGGCGCGGTGACGCTGTTGATGAAGCCCACCTCGCCGTGGCCATCCGCGTAGCGCCAGAGCCGCGCCACCGCATCGGCCTCAGGCTGGACGGGCTCCAAAGGCCAGCGGGCGTGAAGCCGCGCGCGCAATTCCGCGCCGGGCACCACCGCGTCCAGCTTCCACCCGTTGGTCGTGCCCACATCCATGAACTCGATGAAGCGCAGGGTGTGACCCTTCTCCCGGGCGAAGGCCGCGAGCGCTTCCGCCTCGTCATCGTTCACGCCCCGTTGCACGACACAGTTGAGCTTGATGGGCGCGAAGCCCGCCGTCCGCGCGGCCTCCAGCCCTTCGAGCACCCGCGCGAGGGGGACTTCCGTTCCGCACAGGGCGCGGAAGCGCGCGGCGTCCAGCGTGTCCAGGCTCACGGTGAGGCGCTTGAGCCCCGCGTCCTTCAAGGACACGGCCGCGTCCTTGAGCGCGGCGCCGTTGGTGGTGAGCGCCAGGTCCCGA
Organism: uncultured Solibacteraceae bacterium; assembly: GCA_964472275.1. Taxonomy (GTDB): domain Bacteria; phylum Acidobacteriota; class Holophagae; order Holophagales; family Holophagaceae; genus JAFDVN01. The sequence continues at coordinate 45,746 of CAYYJN010000003.1, read as the reverse complement.
ATCCCCGGGGTCGCGGCCAGTTCCCGCACGAGCGAGGGCAGATCCTTCCGCAGCAGCGGCTCGCCGCCCGTGAGGCGGAGCTTCTCGACGCCGAGCCCCGCGAAGACCCACGCCAGGCGCGCGATCTCCTCGAAGCTCAAGACCTGGTCCTTGGGCAGGAAGGGATGGTCCGGCCCGAAGATCTCGGGCGGCATGCAGTAACTGCAGCGGAAGTTGCAGCGGTCCGTCACGGAGATCCGCAGGGCCCGAAGAGGGCGGCCCAAGGTGTCCAGGAGGCCTGCCGGATGCCCGTCCATGCCCCAAGGGTGCCGTAATCCCGGCCACCTTGGGTCACAATGGAGTTTTGCCGGATCCGCCATGGGTTTCCTCGACAAGCTTCTCAAGCGCGCCCCCGAAGCGCCCCTGCCCAGCCTGGACGCGCTGGCGGGGGAACAGGGCGTGCCTTTCGGCGCCGAGGCCCTCGCTCCGCACCTGGAAGCCTTCGAGCATCTGCGGGACGCCGCCCATCGGGAAGCTTGGGTCGCCGCGCTTCAGACGCTCGCCGCGAAGAAGCTGGACCTGCCCGCCAACTGGGATGAAGCCCAGGAGGAAATCCTCCCCGAGCTGGTGCCCGCCTGGGTGCCCGAGCGGGAAGGCGGCTTCGCCAAGCTCTGCATCGAGGGTCTGCGCTTGCGGCTGCGCCTCGGCAACCGCCATGATGCCCGCGTCGTCCAGGCCGCCGACCTCACGCTCTGGGACATTTCGGACGAAGCTGCGGTGGAGCAGGCGCTGCACAACTTGGAGCAGCGCTCCACCGTCAAAGCCTTCGAGCGCCTGCCCAGCGGCATCTACCGCGCGCCGTGGCGGGATGGCTTCGACGCCGCGCGCCTGCTGCTGCCGGCGCTGTGGAAGGATGTGCTCAAGGATCAGCGCCCCTTCATGGCCGTGCCCCACGGCGGCTGTCTGCTCATCGCGCCCCAGGTGCTGCTGCCCAAGCTGGTGGAGGCCGTCTCCCAGGAATTGGGCAAGGGGCCGCTCGTCCAGGCCGCGCTCTTCGAGCGCGTGGGCGACCAGTGGCTGCCCGCGCGCATGCAGGAACCGCACCCCATCGCCTTCCCGCAGAAAGAGCTGAAAGCCCTCGACCTCATCCACGCCCTGCGCGCCCAGGCCCAGGATCTGGACCCGGCCCTGGGCCAGCCCGCGCCCGTGGCGACGCTCCGCACCCAGGATGGTCGCCCCCTCACCTGCGCCACCTGGACCATGGGCGCGCCCTGCCTGCTGCCCTCGGACTGCGACCTCATCGGCTTCATCACGGCGGACGGCGCGCCGCTCGGCATCTACTGGCGCCAGTCCCTGCCGCGCCTCGCCGAGCTGAAGGGCGAGGCCGTCGCCATCTGGGGCCCCCGCCGCCTGCGCTTCGACCGCGCCCCCAGCGGCGAAGAGCGCGAACTGCTCGAGCGCTTCGCCGACGCCCAGCAGATGCTCCAGATCCTCAAAGGCCAAAGCGCCCGCCCCGCGCCGAAACCCGCCCCCGACCCCAACGCCATCCCCGCGCACCTGCAAGGCCAGCTCGGCGTGCAGGACGAAGACTGAGTCCGGATTCATCGGGCCCAAAAGACGGGGACACAGAGATCACAGAGGGCCACCGAGGACACAGAGGGGGCCAGGCTGATCGTGCGCGGAAGCCGCCCGCCGCAGGCGGGGTTGCCGCTGCGCGGCAAGGTTGAGGGCGCGAGGTCTGGAGGACTTCAAGGGCCTCCCATCCTCGCGCCCTCAACCTGTGGCTTCCACTGGCCGCGCGAGGGTGGACCTCTGTGTTCTCTGTGCCTGCTCCGCGTCCTCTGTGTTCCGCAGTGGTCGCCCTCAGCAATCCCGGCCGCTGGGTTCGATCACTTGATCAGCCCGATCTCGCGGAGCCGCTGCATGAGGAAATCGTGGGCGGTGATGGGCTCGAAGCGTTTGCGCTCGCCCTGCGCCAGCAACTCCGGCGGGCAGTCCAGGAGCACTTCGGGCCGCGGATGGCAGAAGAAGGGCATGGAGTAGCGCACGGCGTCGGGGCTGCTGGGGTTCACGACGCGGTGGGTGGTGCTCGGAATCTTGGCGTTCACATGGCGGCTCAACATGTCGCCGGCGTCGGCGACGATCTCGCCTTCGAGCCCGTCCACGGCGTGCCACTTGCCATCCCGGTCCAGCAATTCGAGGCCGCTCTCGGTGGCCGCGGGCAGGAGCGTGATGAGGTTGATGTCCTCGTGGGCCGAGGCGCGGACGCCGCCCTCGATGTAGCGTTCCTTGAGCGCCGGGTAGTGGATGAGGCGCAGGATGGAGTTGCCGCCGACGATCATGTCCGCCAAGTGGCGCTGGGGCAGGCCCAGGTAGAGGGCGATGGCCTCCAGCAGCGTGCCCGCGCAGGCTTCCAGATCCGTGAAGAGGCCCAGGAGGTTCGCCTTGAAGCTGGGCACTTCCGTCGGCCAGAGGTTGGGCATGAAGTCGCCTTCGAACTTGCCGCCCGGCGGGTTGTCCTGGCCGATGTGCCAGAACTCCTTGAGGTCGCCCACGGGGTTGTCCTTGGCATGCTCGCTGCCGAAGGCCGTGAAGCCCCGGGCGCCGCCGGTGCCGGGCACGAGGTAGGCGCGCTTGGTCGCCTCCGGCAGGGCGAAAAAGGCTCGGATGTCCGCGTAAGCGGCGTCCACTCGCGCCTTCGTCACCTTGTGCCCATCCACCTTCACGAAGCCGGTGCCTTCCAGGCTTTCGCCGAGGACGCGGATGAAGGCGGCGCGATCTCCGGCCGACCCGGTGGTGAATTGGCTGAGGTGGACGGTCTCGACGCGCATGGCGGACTCCGAGCTATCGAGGCTACTTCAACTGGGGCTTTGGGCTCCAGGCTCTTGGCTTTTGCTGGCGCCGACCCATGCGGGGCCGCAACGCATGTCTCGCCGAGCAAAAGCCGAAAGCCGAAGAAAAAGGGCTGGCGGTGTTCGCCGCCAGCCCCCATTGCCCACCCCTTCCAAGAGCCGGCAATGAACTCGTTCAGGCCTCCTTGGCCTTGAGGCCCAACTTGGCGCGGATCTGGACTTCGATCTCGTCCGCCAGCTCGGGGTTGTCCAGCAGGAGCTTGCGCACATTCTCCGCGCCCTGCCCGAGGCGGCTGTCCTTGTAGCTGAACCAGGAGCCGCTCTTCTGGACGATCTCCAGGGCCGTGCCCAACTCCACCAATTCCGAGGAGCGGCTGATGCCTTCGCCGTAGAGGATGTCGAAGGTGGCGATCTTGAGGGGCGGGGCCACCTTGTTCTTGACCACCTTCACCTTGGTCTTCTTGCCGACCACGGAGGAGTCCTCATCGCGGCTGCCCGCCAGCGGGTCGGTGCTGGCGCCCTTGATGCTCTGGATGGAGCGCACATCCAGCCGCACGGAGGCGTAGAACTTGAGCGCGTTGCCGCCGGTGGTCGTCTCCGGGCTGCCGAACATGACGCCGATCTTCATGCGGATCTGGTTGATGAAGATGACGCAGGTGTTGGTGCGGCTGATGGTGGCGGTCATCTTGCGGAGCGCCTGGCTCATGAGGCGGGCCTGGAGACCCACATGGGTGTCGCCCATCTCGCCATCAATTTCGGCCTTGGGGACGAGGGCCGCGACGGAATCAATGACGATGATGTCCAGGGCGCCGGAGCGCACAAGCTGGTCGGCGATCTCCAGGGCCTGCTCACCGCTGTCCGGCTGGCTGATGAAAAGGTTGTCAATGTCCACGCCCAGTTTCTTGGCGTATTCGGGGTCCAGGGCGTGCTCGGCATCAATGTAAGCCGCGAGGCCGCCCTTCTTCTGGGCCTGGGCGACGGCGTGGAGGGCGAGGGTCGTCTTGCCGCTGCTTTCAGGCCCATAGATCTCGACGATGCGGCCCTTGGGCAGGCCGCCGATGCCCAGCGCGGCGTCCAGGGAGATGGAACCGGAGGAGATGGCCTCGATGCCTTCCGCCGCGTTGGCGCGGTCGCCCAGCTTCATCACCGAGCCTTTGCCGAAGGCGCGCTCGATCTCGCCGAGCGTCCGGGTCAGGACTTTGAGTCGTTCGTCGTTGGCCATGTCAGGGGCAGTCGCGGTGGCGGCGGGCATCGTGGTCTCCTTGGAAAGGGTCAGATCCAAGGATCGTCAAAAAAGCGAAAAAAACAAGAACCAAATCCGAGCCGTGGATGACCAGGATACCCAAGGCCCCCTGCCCGGGAAGGCCCATCTCGCACCGGATTTACAACCCGTTCAAATGTAAGGTTTGGACAACCCGACTTCCCGTCCCCGCCAGCGGTTGACCCCTCGGAGCCGGTCCCAGAAGGCCGGCATCGCGCCCCAAAGGAGCAGCGGTCCGGCCAAGGGCCAGAGCGCCCAGACCAGATCAGAGGGGCGACCGGAGAGCCGCTGATGGACTTCCGCCACCACGGCGGGGACGGCGAGCCAAACGGCGACGGCGAGGATGGGCCACCCCGCGAAGGGCAGCCACAGCGGCGCGAGCCAAAGCAGCATCGTGAGCGGCCCCAGGATCGGGAAGGCCATCCACGCCCAGGGCATCGCCAGCACATTCTTCCGCATGGCCCGCACCGCTTCGCGGCCGGAGGGGTACATGCGGATGCTCAGCGCGGGTCCGCCCCGCCCGACTCGGTTGACGAAGCCCGCCCGTTTGGCGCGGTGCGCCAGCATCATGTCGTCAATGGCCTCCAGCGGCGCGGCGGCGTGGCCACCCAGGGCATCGTAGACGGAGCGGCGGATGAGCGTGAAGGCGCCGATGCCCGCGCAGAAGGGACTGCCCGCCTTCGCCACCCGGTCGGCGGGAACGGCCATGAGGAACCCGGACCCCAGCACCGGCAGCAGCAGCCGTTCGCCGAAGGAGCCCGTCTCCTGGCCCGGAACGAGGGCGAGCACATCGGCTCCCGTGGCCTCGGCGTGAGCGAGCGCTCGGCGCAACAGGGACGGCGCCGCCTTCACATCCGCGTCCGCGAAGAGGAGCCAATCGGCCTGAGCTTCGGGCGTCGTCGTCGCGAGGTGCAGCGCGTGGTTCTTGCCGAGCCACCCGGGTGGCAGCGCCTCGTTGCGGATCACCCGGAGGCGATCATCGGACAGGCCCGCCAGGATCTCCGGCGTGGCGTCCGTGGAGCCGTCATCCACGACGACGATCTTGAGCGGCCCATGATCCTGGACGAGCCAGGTCGCGAGGGCCGCGCCGATCTCGCGGGCCTCGTCGCGCGCGGGGATGCAGAGGCAGACCGTGGACGGCGAAGCCGCCGGATCTTCCGGCAACCGCTCCAGCCTTCCGAGATTGCGAAGCACCAGGCCCAAGGATCCGAAGATCAGCGCCGCGCTTCCCACCGCCACGCCATCCAGCGGCGTCATTCCCAATCCCGCGCCACGAGGTAGGCCACGGTCGTCGCCACCAGGGCGGGCACGACGAGGGGAGCCTGGGCCGTCGTCTCCGCGAGGAATACGACGGGCACGAGGATGGTCCCGTTGAAGGCCCCGGCGAGGGCCGTCGCGCCCAGCATGGTGAGCAGGCCCGGATAGCCCGGCAGCCACACCGCGTCGAAGGCCGAGCCCAGGCAGGCGCCCATGCAGACGGCCGGGAGCCAGGTGCCGCCGATGCCGCCGCAGCCCAGCGTCAGCGCCGTCGCGAGGATCTTGATGCCGAGGAAGATGAGCGCCAGCCGCAAATCCGCCGGAGCCTGGATGAGGTGGTTCACCAATTCGACGCCACCGCCCCGGATGATCGGGAGATGAGGCATCAGGACATGCCCCGGCAGCATGAGCAGCACGAGGCCGATGCCCCCCGCCACGCCGCGCCAGCGCAGGGGAATCCAGGCCAGCCGACGGCGGAAGAGCGCCGTCGCCGCGCCGAAGAAGGAGGCCGCGAGCCCGCAGGCGACACCCAGGGGCAGCGCCATCCACACTTCCCGCCAGCGCAGGGAGTAGCCCCTGGGCAACGCGAGAAGCGGGGCGTGGCCCACCATCGCCGCGAAGACCAGGTAGCCCGCGGCCGCGGACACGAGCGTGGGGATGAGCGTCCGGGTTTGGAGGACGCCCTCGTGCTCCGCCGCGTAGAGCGCCGAAGACAGCGGCGCGCGGAACACCGACGCGATGGCCCCGGCCGCGCCGGCCACCACCATGGTCCCGGCCTCCACCTTGAGCCGCCGCACCAGTCGCACGGGCTTCGCCAGCCAGGTCATGAGCCGGTGGCATTGGAGCCCCACCGCCGCGCCGAACCACTTGGCGGGGCCTTCGAGCCCCGCGCTGCCGCCCATGAAGATGGTCGCGAAGCAGGCGGCGACCTTCACCAGCGATTTCCGGAACGGAAAGGCCTTGAAGGGATCCTCCCGGGAGAGGTGGATGTCTTCGGACAGGCTCACCTCGCCCACGCGGCCGAAATCCAGGAGCATCGTCGCCAGCGGCAGGCCCACCAGCGGCATGAGTAGCACCCAGTGATTCGCCACGAGGTGCGCGTCCACCCAAGCGAAGCTGGAGCGGTAGGTCTTCACCGCGAGCCCCATCATCCAGCCCGTGAAGGCGCCGAGGGGCAGCATGACGAAGACGATGCGGCGGCCGTGGACGAGCAGGCGCAGGTTGCGCCGTCTGGCCCACCGCCTCAGTCGCCCCGGGTCGAGTCCCATGGGGTCAGCTTAAAGATGCTCGCGCTTCACCAGCAAGGCCACGGTGGCGGCGAGCAGACCCGGCACCACGAGCGCCGGGTCTCCGGTCGTCTCCGCCAGGAAGACGACCGGCACCAGCAGCACCTCATGCACCGCGCCCGCGAAGGCCACGCCCGCCATCATGGGGATGAGGCCGGGCGTCTGCGGCATCATCCAGCCCTGGAGAAACGCGCCGAGGGACGCGCCCATGGAGACGGTGCAGATCCACATGCCGCCCACGCCGCCTGCGGCGAGGGTCATGGCCGTGGCGAGGATCTTGAGGCCGCTGAAGAGGATCGCCGCGCGGTGCGTCTCGGTGCCCGCGAGCACATGGAGGATCAGCTCCAGGCCGCCGCGCTGGGTGATTTGCAGATCGTGGAAGAGGAAGTGGCCCGGCATGGCCAGCAGCGCGAGGCCCACGCCGCCCAGGAGCCCGCGCCACACGAGCGGATAGCGGGCGAGGAAGCGCGTGAGGCCGAAGCGGATGGTGAGGAAGAGGCTCGCGCCCAGGCCGCAGATGAGGCCCACCGGCAGCGCCCAGAGCAGCTCCTTCGCCTGGAGGTGGTAGGTCTTGGGCAGGGGAATGAGCGGCGCGGGGCCGACGATGGCCACCCACACCATGTAGGCGCTGGCCGCGGCGACGACGGACGGGATCAGCTCTTCGTGGGCCACATGCCCATCGTGCTCCACTGCGAAGAGCGAGCCCGAGAGCGGCGCGCGGAAGACGATGGCCACGGCCGCCGACGCGCCCGCCACGACCATCGTGAGCGGCTGCACCTTGAGGCGACGGAAGAAGCGCCAGCGCAGCGCGAGCCAATGGATACCCCGGTGGAACTGCACGCCCACCGCCGCGCCCAGCCATTTCGCCGGGCCTTCCAGCCCGGTGGAGCCGCCGAGCCCGATGGTGAAGGCGCAGCCGATCACCTTCGCCATGGAGGTCCAGAAGGGGAAGGCCTCGAAGGGACTCTTCTTCGCCAGATCCAGATCCTCGAAGAGGCTCACCTGCCCCGTGCGCGTGACGGTCAGCCAGATCGTCGCCGCCACCAGCGCCAGGCCCGGCAGGACCCAGACCATGTGCAGGCGGTCGAAGAGCCCATCCAGGAAGGGCGCAAGATGGTGCTCCAGGCCGAGCAGCAGGCCGGTCATCACGAGCCCCAGCAAGGCTCCGAGGGGCAGGATCGCGAAGACGATGCGCCGGGAGTGGGCCAGCAGGCGCAAGCGCAGGCGGCGCGGGGGCAGCATGCCGCGCACCGCGCGCATGCCGCGGCGGCCGTAGCGCTCCATGCGTTCCACCGGACTCATGCGGCCGCCCCCAAACCTTCCATTTCAACACAAAAGGTTGACCTTCGCGATATGCTGATTCGCATGGACAAAGACCAGAAAATCGAAGCTGTCTTCCATGACATCCGGCGCATCGTGCGCGCGCTGGAGCTGTTCTCCAAGGAGGTGGATGTGAAGTTCCACCTCACGGCGCCCCAGCTCTGGGCGCTGTGGGAGCTGGGCAAGGACGGTCCGCTTTCCCTCAAGGACCTGTCGGCGCGCATCCAGCTCCACCCCAGCACCGTGGTGGGCGTGGTGGACCGATTGGAGGCCAAGGGCCTCGTCACCCGCAAGACCGACGCCGTGGACCGCCGCCGGGTGAAGCTGAGCCTCACCGCCGCGGGCCGCGCGCTGCGCAAGAAGGCGCCCCATCCGGCCCAGGGGCGGCTGCTCCTCGCGCTCCAGGACATGGGCGACAAGCAGATCGGCGAGATCCACAAATCCATCGCCACCCTCGTCAAGGCCATGGAAGCCGAGGATGTGGAGGCCCGCTTCTTCTTTTCGGAGGGCTAAGGGTGCCCCCGTTCCGGGTCCGCGCCCGGACTCTGGATGACATCGCCGCCATCCCGGATCTCATGCGCCGGGTCTATCCCCCGCCCTTGCACGGGGCCGAGGCCATCTGGGGCGAGCGGAACCTGCTGCGGCACCTCGCCCACTTCGCGGCCGGTCAGTTCGTCGCCGAGGCCGAGGACGGGACGCTCATCGGCACGGCGACGAGCATGCGCCTCGACCTGGAGCAGGCGCTCGCTCCGCACACCTGGTCGGACATCACGGGCCGGGGCAGCTTAGCCACCCATGTGCCGGGCGGCGAAGTCATGTACGGCGTGAACATCGCCGTGGACCCGGCCTGGCAGGGCCGCCGCGTGGGACGCGCGCTCTACGACGCGCGGCTCGACCTCGCGCGGCGCCTGGGCTGCAAGGCCTTCGTCGCGGGCGCGCGCATCCCCGGCTACGCGGCCGTGGCGGATCGCCTGAGCCCCGAGGCCTACCTCGCCGAGGTCGCTTCCGGCGCGCGCAACGACCCCACCGTCAGCAAGCAGATGGCGGTAGGCTTCGAGGTGAAGGGCCTCCTCCGGGATTACGCCCCGGACCCGGAGACGCTGGGCCACGCCGCCCTCATCGTGCTGTGGCTTTAAGGATCCACCATGCGATTCAAAGCTCCGAAACCCGTCCTCTCGCGCCCGGTGCGGGTGACGAGCATCCAGTACGCCCTGCGCCGCGTCAGCACCTTCGAAGCCTTCAGCGACCAGGTCGAAGCCTTCGTGGATGTGGGCGACGACTACGACTCGGACCTCATCGTCTTCCCCGAGCTGTTCACCGCCCAGCTCATCAGTTGCCTGCCTAAAGGCACCGAACCCGCCGAAAGCATGCGCGAACTCGCCGCGCGCTACACCGAGGCCTACGACGAGCTCTTCACGCGCTTCGCCAAGGACTATGACCGCATCATCGTCGCGGGCAGCCATCCGCGTTTTCTCGATGGCAAGCTGATGAATGTGGCCGGCATCTTCGTGCCGGGCCACAAGCCCGTGCTCCAGCCCAAGCTGCACTTGACGCCGACGGAGCGGAAGACCTGGAAGTACGAGCCCGGCCACGAGCTGCATGTGGTGGAGACGGACTTCGGCCGCTTCGCCGCCACCATCTGCTACGACACCCAGTTCCCCGAGATCGCGCGCGTCCTCGCGGAGAACGGCGTGCAGATCCTCTGCGTGCCCTACCTCACCGACGACCGCCGGGGCTGGAACCGCGTGACGGTCTGCGCCCGCGCCCGCGCCGTGGAGAACCAGATCTATGTGGTGACGAGCGGCGTCGTGGGCAGCCTGCCCCTCATCACGGACCTCACGGCGCAATACGCCCAGAGCGGCATCTACACGCCCTCCGATTACTTCTTCCCCCACGACGGCATCGCGACGGAGGCCAGCGTGAACACGGAGATGGTGGCCGTCGCCGATCTGGATCTGGCGCTGCTGGACCAAGCTCGCGAAGGCGGCTCCGTGCTGAACCATGTGGACGCGGCGCGGGACGGCCTCCATGTGAAGTTCGACGGCCGCGTGCGCGTCCATCACCTGCCCTGGCTCACCAAGGGCGAAAGCGTGGCGCCGGGCGACGCCACGGGCTGATCGAATGGCCCCATGACCGCCGCCATCCTCGTCACTGATCCGCTCGCGGGCACGCTCGCCCTGCTCGCGCTCATGTGGATCGCGGCCAAGGTCGGCGGCGAGATCGCCGTGCGGCTCCGGATGCCCGCCGTGGCGGGCGAGTTGCTCGCGGGTCTCGCCTGGGCCGCGGCCGCGAAGGGCTGGCCGACCCTCGTGCCCGACATCGCGGCGAACCCTTCCATGGACCTGCTCGGCAACCTCGGCGTCATCGTGCTCATGTTCGCCGTGGGGCTTGAAAGCACCGTGCCGCAAATGCTCAAGGTGGGCCTCGCCAGCCTGCGGGTGGCGATCATCGGCGTCGTCCTGCCCATGGGCCTCGGCCTGCTGGGGGCGGCGCTCTTCCTGCCGAGCGGCACGCCCGTCGCCGTGGACCTCTTCATCGGCGCCTGCCTCTGCGCCACTTCCATCGGGATCTCCAGCCAGGTGCTGAAGGAATCCCATCAGCTCGACAGCCCCGAAGGGCGCGTCATCGTCGGCGCGGCGGTGATGGACGATGTGCTGGGCCTGCTGGTGCTCGTCGCCGTCTCCGGCATCGCGGCCGCGGCCACCACCGGCGGCGGCCTGCCCCTTGGACCGTTGATGAAGACGCTCGCCCTCGCGCTCGCCTTCCTCATTCTCGCGCTCACCTTGGGGCGCTTCGCCACGCCGCACCTGTTCAAGCTCGCCGACCGCTTCCGAAGCGAGCAATTGCTACTGCCGCTCGCCCTCGGTTTCGCCTTCCTGCTCGCCTGGCTGGGCAACCGCGCGGGGCTCGCGGCCATCGTCGGCGCCTACGCGGCTGGGCTCATCCTGGAGCCCGCCCACATCGAGAACCTGGAGAAGCGCGAACGCCACAGCCTCGAAGAGCTCGTGCACCCCCTCGTCATGGTGCTCGCCCCGCTCTTCTTCGTGCTCGTGGGCGCGCGCGTGGACCCGGGCGCGTTGCTGAAACCGTCCACGCTGCTCTTCGGCCTCGTGCTCGCCGCGCTGGGCGTGCTCGGGAAGTGGATCGCCGGATTGGCCTCGGGCAAGGGCTATCGCTGGACCACCGTGGGATGGGGCATGGTGCCGCGCGGCGAAGTGGGCTTCATCTTCGTCGGCGTCGGCGACGCGCTCGTGATCCACGGACGGCCGCTCCTGAACCCCGAAGTGAGCGCCGCCATCGTCACCGCCCTATTGCTGACGACGCTCATCGGGCCCGTGGGACTGGGATGGGATCTGCGAAGGAAAAGCAAAGGAACTGTGATGAACGCTGATGAACGCTGATGAACGCTGATCAGCGTGCATCAGCGTTCATCACAGTTAAAAATTCATTCCTTGCCCCCCATCGCGGCCCACTTGTCGGCGAGGGCATCGGCTTTGCAATCGCGGGCGAGCTGGGCGGCGGCTTCGGCGAAGGCGTGGCGCGGGGCGCGGGCGAAAACGCGCTGGAAGATGCGGTCGGCCTCATCGAGTTTGTTCAGGCGGAGCTTGGCTTCCACGAGGGCCGCCGTGTCGCCGTTCCATTGGCCGAAACCGAAGGCCGCGCCCAGATCCACGGGGCGCTGGGTGTGCGCGTCTTCCCGCGCCGCGGCCTGAAGCTTCCGCAGCAGCTCTTCGTTCTGGTCGAAGGAGGCCTGCAGCACGGGCTCGGCGTCATGCCAATCGTCGCGGGAGCGGGCGTCCTCCACGAAGGCGTCCACCGCGGCTTCGGGCGGCCAGCGCTTCGCGCCGGGCAGCGGCTCCAGGCCCGCGAGGACGGCCGCCGGTTGACCTTGCGCGCCCGCTCCGCGGAAGGAGCGCCACACGGCCCAACGGCCGGCGTCGGAGGGCTTCGCGCGAAGGGCCGCCTCCACTTCCGGCATGAGCCGCTCCGCGAGCGCCTGTAGGCGCGGGCTCCGCGCGGCCGCGACGCTCAGCGTGGCGGCGTTAGGCACCGGGCTCGACGCGCCGGGGTCCGCGTCCTTCCAGACCCCCAGATTGAAGAAGGCCTCGTAGCGCGCGGCGTAATCGCTCCAGATGCGGTCATCGTCCGCATCGGGCAGGGAGCCGTTCCCTTCGATCTTTTCCGCGCGGCGCTCGGCGAGATCCCGCAGCGCGAGGACGAGCTGGGCCTGGGCCTCGCCTTGGTCGGAGGCCGTGCGGAGAAATTCGCGGAGCGTCGCGATGCGCGAATGGAGCGCGCTCCGCGCATAGATATCGGCGAGCGAAGCCGCGTCGGGCGCCGTCGCGCCTTCGGCCTGCACGCGGCGATCCGGGCCGACCAGCGCCCAATGGGGACGGTCCGAGGTCCAGCCTGTGATCGCCATCAACTCCTTGCCGCAGGTTTGATGGGGGCTCACTTCCTGGACTTCGAGCAGCAGCGGCAACGCGGGCTCCTGCCCCGCGGCGGCCTGGAGCGCGGCGAGGAGGCTGTGACCCTGGGCGTCCGGCATCACGAGGATCAGCCCTTCGGGATGGGGACGCAGCACCTGGGCGAGGCTCACCGTGTTGTCGCCCACCGTCAGCACCACCTGCGCGTGAAGCGCCGGCGCGAGCAGGAGCAGCGCGAAGGCCCGCCTCATCGCGCGCCGCCCATCGCCGCCCAGCGCGCCGCGAGCGTCTTGTCGCCGCAGCGCGCGGCGAGGGCCGAAGCCTTCGCCGGAAGGGACGGCCAGCGCGTGGCCGCGAAGGCGCTCCGCACGAGAGTGTCCGCTCGCTGGGGCGCGCCCGCGCGGAGGCTGCACTCGATCAAGGGTCCCAGGCACCCGGACCAGTCCATGGTGAGCATCAGGTCTTCTTTGGCGTACTTCGTCCAGAGCAGCCGGGAGCCATCCTCCCAGACCGCTTCATAATGGTCCTTCAGCGCGATCCAATCCTCCGGCGTTTTCGCCGAGGCCAGCAACAGGCGCGCGGCCGTCTCCGGCGGCCATTGGCTCCGGGGCGTGAGGGGCGAGGGCTGGAGCGAGGCGAGCAGGGGACGGAGGCGGCGGCCGCCGGTGGCCTCGCTCATCCAGCCCCACAGGCGCCACAGCGGATCGGAGGACGGATCCTGGCGCAGCGCGTCCTCCACCGTGGGCATCCAGCGCAGGTAGAGGCCCTGGAGCGTGGGGCTCGCGGCATCCATCTTCCGCGCCTCGCCCAGCCAGG
>CAYYJN010000003.1:26712-32448 GCA_964472275.1 uncultured Solibacteraceae bacterium | reverse complement strand
GCGCGGAGGAGGCGGAGCAGTTGGTCGTGGGCCTCCAACGAATCGGGATCGCGCTTGAGATAAGCCTGCAATTCCTTCGCGCGATCACGGAAGCCCGCGGCTTCGAGCGTGTGAACCCAAGCCGCGGCGCTTGGCGGAACCGGCCCCTTGGCGAGCACCGCGTCCGTGCGCGCGTCCACGAGGAACCACTGGGGCTCCGCCGCGAGCCCGTGGCTCCGCAGAGCGCCGAGGCCATCGGCATCCAACCGGACCGCCTTGACCGGCACCTGATAGATCCTCAGCTCGGGCGCCTGCGACAGCGCCGCGAACCCCTCCGCCAGGGGCGCGGCGGCCCTGCCATCCACGATCCACAGGATGGCGGGCGGCGCCATGGGATCGTCTTGATCCATCAGCGTCCGCAGGACCGCCTTTTGCCCTTGGAGCGCAGAAAGGCTCGGCGCCGCGAGCGCGGCGCCGAGGAGCAGGGCTTTGAGCGGGAAGCGGCTCAGGGCAGGTAGCCGCCAGCCAGCACCTGGAAGGGCGCCGTGATGAGCCGCGTCTGGTCGAAGGGGCTCGTGCCGCTGGCCTTGAACCAGCTCGGGTAGACGAAGTCGCTCATCAAGACGCCACTGATGCGGTAGCCCTGGTCATTCTGCTCGCAGGCGTCGCAGACTTCCACGGAGCCGGTGGAGCCATCGGGGCGCGTGTAGGTGTTGTTCAAGAAGGCGTCCGTGCGCATCTCCAACACTTCGTGGGAGACGGTGTTGGTCCAGTAGTCCTGGCTCACGCCGCTCACATGGCAGTAGGCGGTGGGGATGTTGCCCTTCCCCACCGTGTGGTAGTCGCCCTTGCGATCATCCACATAGCAAAGCCAGGCGCCTTTCGGAGCCGTCTTGCCGCGGCCGACGAAGACAAAGGTGGCGTCGTTGCCCCAGCGGGCCTTGTACTCGTTGTGGACCTGGCTGGCGACGGCGTTGGCCGTGGCCTGGATGGTCGCGTCCGAGACCTTGCTCGTGCTGTTGATGACGGCGATGGTCTGAGCGGAAAGCGTGGTGACGGCGATGAGGGCCGCGGCAGCGAGCAGCTTCATGGCGTTCTCCTCGGGGTTGGGGATGGCTGGGAGGACTCTACGCCCCTGTTCCGCGCGGCGGAGGTTAAAAATTGTTAATTCCGCCATTCGCTTCTTGTGATCCAAGATGAACCTCGCAGCTTTTTCTTAGCTGCGCCCGAGGCCGCCAATGCGCTTGAAGGACCGCTCGACTCTCCTTGCCCGCGCGGCCCTGGCGGGCGCGCTCGCGTGCGGCGCCCTGGGCGCGCAGGAGGCCACCTTTGGAAGCTCCTCCATCTCCGCGCGCTGGACGGTGGAAGACGGCCACTTCAAGGACATGGTGGTGAGCGATCGGGTGAACGGGCGAGAGATCGCGGTGACCGCGCCCTTCCGCGTCACGCTGAAGGATGGGCGGAGCTTCGGAGCGGCGGACTTTCGCCTCGCCTCGCCGCCCGAGATCGTGACCTTGGCGGCGGACGCGAAGGCATCCTGCTTGGCGGAACGCCTGTCCGGCCGCTCCGTGAAGGCCACCTTCACGGACGCCCAAGGGCGCTTGCGCGTGGACTGGGCCTGGGTGCAGCGGAAAGGTTCCGATTACCTGCGTGAATCCGTCACCCTCACAGCCCTGAAGGACGATGAGCCCATCAGCCGCGTGGACCTGCTCCAAGTGAAGGCCGACGCGCCGGAAGTGATCGGAACCGTTCCCGGATCACCCGTGGTCTCCGGTCCCGACTACCTCGGCTTCGAACATCCCCTTTCCAGCAGCGAGACGCGGGGCAACCAGGCCCGCCTGTGGATCGAGCGGGACCTGCCGCTACGGAAAGGCCGCTCCGTCACCTACTCGGCGGTGATCGGCGTGACGCACCCGGGGCAGTTGCGCCGTGACTTCGCCACCTATGTGGAGCGAGAGAGCGCGCGCCCCTACCGGCCCTTCCTCCATTACAACTCGTGGTACGACATCGGCTACTTCACGCCCTACACGGAAGGCCAGGCGCTGGATCGCATCAAGGCCTTTGGCGAAGAACTGTCCATCAAGCGCGGGGTGAAGCTGGACTCCTTCCTTTTTGATGATGGCTGGGATGACCGAAGCGGAAGCTGGCGCTTCAGCAAGGATTTCCCACGGGGCTTCGCGCCGCTCAAGGAGGCCGCCGCGGAGTATGGCGCCGCGCCAGGCCTATGGCTCTCACCCTGGGGCGGCTACGGCCCGCCCGCGAAGGAGCGCGCCACGCGGGGCGCGGCGTCCGGCTTCGAATTGATGGATGGCCGCCTCGCCCTTTCGGGGCCCAAGTATTACGCGCGCTTCCATGACGCGGTGATGGAGCTGGTCGCGAAGGATGGCATCAACCAATTCAAATTCGATGGCACCGGAAACGCCGACAAGGTGATTCCCGGAAGTCGCTTCGACAGCGATTTCGCCGCGGCCATCCAGCTCATCGAGGATCTGCGCGCCGCCAAACCCGGCCTCTTCATCAATCTCACCACCGGCACGCAGGCTTCCCCCTTCTGGTTGCGCTACGCCGATTCCATCTGGAGGGATGGCGAGGACGACAGCGAGACGGGCGTGGGCACGGCCCGCGAGCGCTGGATCACCTACCGCGATCAACAGACCTACCAGAACATCGTGATCAAGGGCCCGCTCTTCCCGATCAACTCGCTCATGCTCCACGGCGTCATCTACGCGAAGGAGAATCGGCGACTTCACGATGACCCAGGCCACGACTTCGCCAATGAAGTGCGCTCCTATTTCGCGACCGGCACCCAGCTCCAGGAGCTCTACATCACGCCAACCTTGCTGAGCACGGCGGATTGGGACACGCTCGCCACGGCGGCGAAGTGGTCCCGCGCCAACGCCGCCGTGCTGCGCGACTCCCACTGGATCGGCGGAGATCCCGGCCGCCTCGATGTCTACGGCTGGGCCGCCTGGTCCCCCGCCAAGGCCATCCTCACGCTCCGCAACCCCGACGCCCACCCGCAGCTCGCCCTGGTGGACCTCCAACGCCAGCTCGAACTCCCCGTGGATGCCATCCGCGCCTTCGCCGTCCACGACCTCTGGAATGCCGGCGGCCCCAAGGTGCCCGCCAACCTTGACGCCGATCACCCCACGACGATCCTGCTCAGGCCTTTCGAAGTGCTGACCCTGGAGTTGACGCCCGAACGGTGATCAATATCCATACTTCCCGATCAACAGCCGCAGCTTCTCCTTCGTCGCTTCGGGCACGATCTCGGGCCGCGTCACCAGAGCCGTCGCCAGGGCGCTGCCGCATCCGCAGGATCTGGGCGCGGCGGCGAGGCTTTGGACCGACGCCTTCAGCAGCGCTTCGGCCTTCTTCACATTGGCGGCCATGACGGCGAGCACCTCGTGGGTCGCCACGGCCTCGTCGTCCTTCCAGGCGTCGTAGTCCGTGACGAGGGCGATGCAGGCGAAGCAAAGCTCGGCTTCCCGGGCGAGCTTGGCTTCGGTCGCCTGCGTCATGCCGACGAAGTCCGCGCCCCAGCGCTGATGAAGACGGCTTTCGGCGCGGGTGCTGAACTGGGGGCCTTCCATATTCAGGTAGGTTCCGCCGTCCTCGATGGGCAGCGCCAGCGCGATGCCCATGTCCATGAGCAGGCGGCGCACGCGGCCGCAGGTGGGTTCCGCGAAGCCCGCGTGGGCGACGAGCCCTTCGCCGAAGAAGCTGCTCTTCCGCCCCTGCGTGCGGTCCAGAAATTGATCCGGCAGGCGCAGCTCCCCCGGCGCGTGGCGGGCCTGGAGGCTGCCCACGGCGCTCACCGAAAGCAGCGTCTCCACGCCGACCTTTTTCAACGCCCAGATGTTCGCGCGGTAATTCACTTCCGAAGGCAGCAGCCGGTGCCCCTCGCCATGGCGCGGCAGGAAGGCGACCTCGGTTCCATCCAGCGTTCCCAACACCAGCGGCGCGGACGGCTCGCCGAAAGGCGTGGCGATGTCGCGCCGCTCGCGCACGGCCACACCCTCCATTGCGTAAAGCCCGCTGCCGCCGAGGATGCCGATGCGTGTCATGGAAGCAGTGTAGTCACCGCCGAGGCGCGGAGGACGCGGAGAAACTCAATCCTCATCGGCCTCATAAAGCAGCGGCGTTTCGGCGGCGCTGGGCAGCTTCTCCTTCTTCGCCCTCTTGAAAGTGAGCATGCCCATGGCCATGTCGGGGAACTGGGGCCGCGCGTGGCCGTTCAGCAGGTCTTCGATGGTGAGGATCTGGAGCTTGGGGTACTGCTTGCCGTTCGCGCCCGTGAAGAAGCCCGCCGAATGGGCTTCCGTCAGCATGGGCTTGGTCGGCGGCTCCAACGAGACGAAGAGGCCGATGGGGGCCTTCTCGCGCTCCAGCACGCCCTTGAGGTCGCGCACCTGGTTCACGGTCACGCCGCCACCCTTCACGCTCACGATGACGCGGCGCGTCGTGGGCTTGCCGCCGTCGAGATCGCCGAAGTAGATGAGGCCATCAATGCCGCCATCCGCGCCCTTCTTCTTTCCTTGAAAGGGCTGGGCGTCCACGAGCGAACAGGCCCACCACTGGAACTGGTACTTGTCCCGCGCCGCGAGGTCGCGCGCGCCCGCGAGATCCTTGGGCGTGCCGTGGACTTCAAATTGGATGCCCGGGAAGGCGTCCTTCAAGCGCTTCTCGATGAGGCTGATGGCCAGGTGCGTGATGTCAATGCCGATCCACTGACGCCCCAGCTTCTGCGCCGCGTGGGTCGCCGTGCCGCAGCCGCAAAAGGGATCCAGCACCACATCGCCCGGATTGGAACTGGCGTTGAGGATGCGTTCGAGAAGGGCGAGGGGCTTTTGTGTGGGGTAGCCGAGGCGTTCGGCCGCAGATGCTTGGAGCGGGGGAATATCAATCCACACATCACCTGCTTTGCGTCCTTGCTGTTCAGCTAAAAAATGCTTTCTAGCGATTCTCCCCTCGGCACTGCGTGGAAACGCCAGTCGGCCTTCGGCATCAAGCTGCTCCATGACTTCACGACTCACTCGCCATCCCTTTACAGGCGGTTTATACCCTTTGTAGTCATAAGTGAGGTTCGGCCTTGGACTGGGACTGTCCAAGGGTGCCAACCGGTACGGACCTCTGCCATCACCATCGTCCAAGCGAAAGCGTTCCAAATACGCTTCGTCCGCCCCTAGATAGACCGGCTTGAAATCGAATTTGTCAGACCTCCCATAAAACAAAATCGAGTCGTGAACTGATCCAAACTTTCTCGCGGCATCGCCCTTCACCGCCGTCCTTTGCCAAATGAGTTCATTTAGGAAATTCTCAACTCCGAACACAGCATCCAACACCAGCTTCAAGTAGTGGCTCGCCGTGGGATCGCAGTGCAGATACAGGCTGCCGGTAGGCTTGAGGACGCGGTGCAACTCGATGAGGCGGTTCGCCATCATGACGAGGTAGGCCATGAGGTCATTCTCGCCGAGGAAGCTGCGGAAGGCCGCGATGAGGTCCGCGACCTCCGTGTGCCCGCTCTTCAGGATCTCGGCGTATTCGCGCTCCGCCTGCTCCGACCAGTGCCAGGTGTCCTCGAAGGCTTCGATCTGCGCGTGGCTTTCGCCGCCCTCCGGCGACTTGAAGAGCAGGTTGTAGTCGCGCTTGGAATTGAAGGGCGGGTCCAGGTAGACGAGGTCCACGCTCTCGTCCTTGATGGACTCGCGCAGCACATCCAGGTTGTCGCCGTAGAAGAGCTGGTTCATCGCGCCG
>CAYYJN010000003.1:4366-26612 GCA_964472275.1 uncultured Solibacteraceae bacterium | reverse complement strand
GAGCAGCTCGAGTTGATGGCGCACATCGAGTTGGGACAGGGGTTCGTCCCAGAGCTGGAGCGGCGCGCCCGTGGCGAGGGCGCGGGCGAGGAAGACGCGTTGGCGCTCGCCGCCGGAAAGGCGCGTGAGGGGGCGGCGGGCGAGGGCGCGAAGGTCGAGACGGTCCATCGCGGCGTCCACGCCGTCGTCATCATCGCCGTGGGCGTAGCGGCCCATGGCGATGACCTCCCGCACGGGGAAGCCGAATTCGGCGTGCAGTTCCTGGGGCACCCAGGCGAGGCGACGGCCTCGATCCAAAACCGGAATGCGGGCGAGGGCTTCGCCCTGCCAGGCCACTTCGCCTTCATGGGACAGCAGCCCCGCCAGCGCCTGGAGCAGCGTGGACTTGCCCGCGCCATTGGGGCCGACGACCGCGGCGAGACAGCCCGCGGGCAGATCGAAGCTCACGCCTTCCAGCCGCCCCGCCACGCCGAGGCTCGAGGCCCGCAGCCCGTGGCCCGTCATGGCTTCCTCCGCAACAGCCAGAGGAAGAAAGGGCCGCCGACCATCGCGCTCACGACGCCGACGCGGAGTTGGCCCGGCGCGAGGCGCGTGAGGAGGTCGCAGGCGAGCAGGAAGCAGGCGCCGCCGAGCATGGAGAGGGGCAGCAGGCGCTTGTGGCCCGGGCCGACAAGGAGACGCAGCAAGTGCGGCACGACGAGGCCCACGAAGCCGATGAGCCCCGCCACCGCCGTGGCGAGCGCCGTGAGCAGCGTGGACAGCGCGATGAGCTTGCGGCGCAGGCGCTTCACATCCACGCCGAGGCTCTGGGCGCCGCCTTCGCCCATGGCGAGGAGATCCATGGGCCGCGCGAGTGGCAGCAGCAGCAGGCAGGCGAGGAGGATGCCCGGCGCCGCCATCGCCACATGCTCCCAGGTGCGATCCTCCAGCCCCCCCAGCAGCCAGAACACCATGGAGCTGGCGCGGCTGAATTGATCCGCGTGGAGGCTCAGCACGAAGCTCGTGCCCGCGCCCAGCAAGGCCGTGAGCGCGACGCCGCAAAGCAGCAGGCGCTCCACGCCCGCGCCCTGCTTCGCGAGCGTCAGCACCAGCGCGACGGCGAGGAAGGCGCCCAGCAGCGCGCAGACCGGCACGGCGTAGAGGCTCGCGGCGCCCCATCCGAAGGCGAGCGCAATCACCGCGCCCAGCGCGCCGCCGCTGCTCACGCCGAGGAGATCCGGGCTCGCCAGCGGGTTGCGGAAGAGCGCCTGCATCACGGTGCCCGACGCGGCGAGGCCCGCGCCCACGGCGATGGTCACGAGGGCCCGCGGTAGCCGCAGATTCCAGAGCACCGTATGGGCGAGGGAATCCCGACCGCGCAAGCCTTCCCAGATTTCCGAGGGCGAAAGGCGCAGCTCGCCGAAGGCCAGGCTCGCCAACAACAGCCCCAGCAGCAGGGCCGTCATCAGGAGCCAAGCGCCGCGCTTCAAGGGAAGCGGTCCGGATGCAGCTCGCGGGCGAGGCGTTCGTAGGCGTCCACCCGATGCTGGCTGACGGTGGAAAGCAGCGCCTCGGGCAGCAGCACGCAGCGGCCTTGAATCGCGGCGTCCGTGTACTTGAAGGGCGGAAGCTGGCGGACGCGGGCGAGGGCCTTGCCCCGACCCGCGCCCTCCACGCCTTCGAGCACGAGGAAGTCCACCTTCCACGCGAGCACCTTCTCCGCCGGGATCGGCGCGTGACCTTCGAGCCCTGCCTCGGCGGCCACATTCACCGCGCCCGCGTGACGGCAGAGATCATCGAAAGTCGTATCCTTGCCCGCGATGTAGCCGTAGGCGGAGGGCGCGAGCAATCGCGCCGCGCGCACGCCCGCGAGGCGCGCCCCCAACGCGGCCACGCGCGCCCGGAGCGAGGCGATGAGAGCTTCCGCGCGGTCCGCGTGGCCGGTGGCCTGACCGATGATCCGAAGATCGGCGCAGGTGTCTTCAAAGGTGTCGAAGTGCTCGATGAGGATCACGGGCACGCCGGCGCGGCGGATCTGAGCGACGGTCTCAGCGCGCGAATAGGAGGCCATCAACACCAGATCCGGGTGGAAGCGCAGGATGGCTTCGGCGTCCGACGCCGCGAGCTGGGGGAAACGCGCGGCCTTATCAGTATCCGAACAGTAGTCCGGGTTCCGCGCGAGGACGCTCAAGGCCGCGATCTGCCCGGGGTCGGCGAGCGCCATGAGCATCTCATCCGTGCCGACGGTCTGGGAGACGATACGCCTCGGCGTCCCCGCGAAGGCGAGGACGCTGAGGCAGAGGCAGGCGAGGAAGGCGCGCATCAGTAGCGGATCCGGAACTCCAGACTGACCGTGGGCGGCGGCGCGGGATAGTTGAAGATCCCATAGGCGTCATTCTCGAAGTTGGTGGTTCCGGCCCGCCACTCGGCGACGCTGAGCTTGGGCTGCAGCAGGTTGTCGCCCCGCAGCGCGAGGCTCATGTCCTTCTGGAAATCCCACGCGAGGCTGGCGCTCAGATCATTGAAGTGGACGCGACCCGGGCCGTAGACGCCGGGAAAGCCGCCGAAGTAGTCGTAGCGCGGGCCCTGCCAGCTCCAGGCGAGCCCGGCGCGGAAGGCCGCGATGGTCGCGTCGCCCTTGAGGCCGAAGGCGAAGAAGGGACGGCGGATGACGGCGGTGCCTTGAAGCTGCTGGTCCTTGGGCAGGGTGAGGTCGCGCGCCTCCTGGCTTCGCGCCCAGCCGCCAAGGGTCCAGTGGTCCGCGTGGTAGTCCACCGCGCCTTCCAGACCCTGGAAGCGCAGGTCGCGGCCCATGGCGTAGGTGAAGGTCGCGTAGTCGAAATTCACCACCGTGCCCATGGTCGTGCGCCAAGCCTCCAAGCGCGTCCGCCACGGCCCGCGCTCCCAGCCCAGGCCCGCCTGGAGGAAGTGGCTCTCCTCATTGGTGAGGAGCGGGCTGCCGGGATTCCCGGCGTTGTAGAGCACCTGGTAGAGCAGCGGATTGCTGAAGGAGCTGCCGCCGCTGGCGTAGAGGCGGAAGCCGCCGAGCAGCAGCCAGTTCACGCCGAGCTTGCCCGTCGTCTGATTGTCTTGGGTGTCGGGGACGCCGACGGCTTCGAGGAAGGCCTGGCGATCCCGCTGCTGACGGAGGCTGCCGACGAGCCGGAGCGCGTCCACCGGCTCCCAGGCCAGTTCCAGCGCGGCGGCCAGGTGGCGGCCTTCGCCGCGCGTGAGTCCGCCCGCGTAATCGGGCTGCACGGCGCGCTCCTGCACGCCCTGGAGCAGAAAGCTCGCGTTCCACTTCGGCGAAGGATTCCAATGCAGCGTGACATTGGCTTGGCTTCCGTAGCTCGTGAACGCGTAGACGGGCGGCCCGCCGAACATGGCGTAATCGTTGGGCTCCAGCCGGGTCTGCTCAGAGTAGGCGAGCGTCAGCTCCGTGGCCCAATCCGCGCCCCAGCCGCTGCGGAGCGTGGCGAGGGCTTGCTGATTCCGCACCGTGTCCTGGCGAGAGGGCTCGTAGTCGAAGGGCGATCCCAAGGCCGTGCTTTTGTAGGGCAGCGGCACGCCGATGAAGGCCGCGCGGTAGACGAAGCTGAGGGTGTGGTTCTCGCCGAGGGCCTGGTTCACGCCAAGGAAGGCGCCGCCTTCGCGGTAATGACGATCGGCGTCGGTGGGCGCGTCCTGCTTCGCGCCGCTGAGGGCGAGGCGCGCGCCGCCGCCCTCCCAGCCGAAGCTGTTCAGCGCCTCCAGGTGACCCAGACCGTTCGTGCCGAAGCCGAGACTCCAATCGCCATGCGCGCCGTTCGCCACCGCGGCGTCCGTGTAGAGCGCGATGACGCCGCCTTGGGCGTCCGAGCCGTAAAGCGCCGAACTGGGGCCGCGCTGCACTTCCACCCGCGCGATGCCCGCAAGGCTGATGGTGCTGAGGTTCGTGCCGATGCCCGTGGCGTCCGCCAGCCGCACGCCATCCAATAACACGAGCGTGTCCTGGGGACGGGTTCCGCCCAGGAGCGGATCCGCGATGGTGCCCGCGCCGCCGCTCTGCACGAGCTGGCCCGGCAGTTCGCGCTGGAGCAGCTCCGCCAGATCCTTCGCGCCGCTTTGGCGGATCTCTTCCGCCGTGATGACCGTGACTTGATTCGGCGTCTTCGCCACCGCGACCGGCGAGGTTTCGGCGGTGACGGTCACCGTGGCCGAGGCGGGCGCCTTGGGCTTGGGCACGCCGGAGTCGTCAGCGGCGGAGAGGGAGGCGCACGCCGCGCCTGCGATGAGGAAAAGGGGAAGACGGCTCGCGCCCATTCATGCCTCCGCATGAAAGCCTGGGACGGGACGGGTGCCGGAAGGCGCTCCGCCCCGCTCCCACGGCGGGTGGTGGATGGTGCTGGACCGGTCTCCGGGCTCACACGCGACGACCGCTTGCGCGGCTTCCGGTCCTTCCCAGGGCGGCGCCCCAGTGGTCCCGGATCTGCGCCTCCATCCTTCGCGGAGGGCAGGTCTCCCGCTTGCGCGGGGTGCTTACCGTTGCGGGGCAGCGCCGGATTCCCACCGGCTTCCCGAACATCCAGCACGGATGTCGAAGCCAGCCTCCCATGGAGGCGGGCCGCGCCGCAAGCGCGAGGTGATTCAGTACCGGAAGATCACTTCCAGCGAGGCGTTGGGTCCCATGGCCGGTAGCCCGTAGGTGCGGTAGGCGTCCGGAGTCTGGTCCATGCTGGCCGCGAGCCATTCATCCACGGTGGTGCGCTTCTGGAGCAGATTCCGTCCCCGGGCGATGAGGTTCCAGTGCTTGCCCAAGGTGAGCGTCGCCGTGGCGTCCATCACCTGGTAGGTGGTCGTCTTGATGAGCGGCAACACGAAACCCGTCCCGCGGGTCGCGGGCCCCGCCACCTGGGTGGTGGCGCCGAGGGTGCGGTAGCTGAGGTCCACGCGAAGCACGCTCCCGCCGCCATGGATCTTCAGGCCATGGCTGTGGAAGGGACGGCCGGACACGGTCGCGGTGCCGTAGGGATCTGTTGGCGTGTTCAGGTCACGGGCCTCCTGCGCGCGGGCAAAGCCCTCCGCCCCGTAACCGCCGCGGGTATAGCCGAGTGCCGCTTCGGTGCCCTGCACGCGCACATGGTCGTCGTTGGCGTAGGTGGTGCCGTTGAAGCCGATGGCGTTCTGGTACGAGGTGCGGTGCGCGACGAGGCGGCCGGACCAGTTGCCTTTGCCCCAACCGAAGCCCGCGAAGCCGAAGCCGCTCTTCTCCACATCCAGATCCGGCGCGCCCGCCCGGGCGTTGACCAGGAGCTGGGGCAGCGTCGGCGCGGTGTAGCCCTGGCCGCCGCCCGCGTAGAAGCGGAAGCCGAGCGGCAGGCCGAGGTTCATCGTCGCCCGGAAGGTGGAGGCGTGATCCGTGCGATCGTTCGCGGCGAGCCCCACGGGGTTCAGTTCGCGGCGATCCTGCTGGAGCCCCGCTTCGGCCGTGAAGCGGAGGATGGGAAGGGGCGCGAAAACCGCCTCCGCTCCGAATCCGGCGTGCCGCGTCTTGCCCTCATCCGTGCCCACGAAAGCCACGGGCTGCTCGCCGCGTTCCTCGAAACCGCCCGCGTGGACCGTCAGGCCGAAGCTAGGCACGCCCACCACGAAGGCGACCTCGGCTTGCGTGGACCGGCCCGTGGTGCGCAGGATCTGCAGCGAATTCACCTTGGGGTCCCACCGATCAACCGCCTGCCCGCCGAGCGTGAACACGAGGGCCGTCGCGGGACTCAGGTCGAAGCGCAGTCCCATGGATCCGGATTCGCTGCGATAGCTGGCCTCCCGCTGCGGATCGTAGACCCGGACCGCGGGGAGCGTGAGCGCGTAGGGATCGGGCACGCCCTCGTAGGCGTTCCGGTAGGAGAAGGTGAGCAGCGCGGGGCCGAGGCGCTGCCCGAAGGTCGCGAAGCTCGTGGCGCTGCGGTAGCCCATGGGCGTGTCGGTTGCTTGATCCATCTTGCGAGCCTGGCTGCCCACATGGAGCCAACCTCCGCCCCATCCGAACGAAGGCAGCGCTCGACCCTGAGATTCGCCTTCGCCGCCGCCCTGGGCCGCGAGTTCGCCGAAGGAGCCGTGGCCGCCGGAGCCCGCGGTGAAGAGCGCGATGACGCCGCCTTCCGCGCCCGGGCCGAGGCGCGAGGAGTCCGCGCCGTTCAAAATCTCCACGCGGACGATGCCGGTGAGCGGAATCGCTTCCAGATCGGGCGCGATCTGATTCGGGTCCGTCAACCGGACGCCGTCGAGAAGGATGAGCGTGTCCTGCGGCCGCGCGCCGCCCTGATAGGCGCGGCTCACCAGGCCCGGCCCGCCGCCCTGCTGGAACTGGTCGGGAAGTTCGTGGCCGAGAAAGTCGCCCAGCGTGCGCGCGCCGCTGCGCTCCAGATCCTCTAGGATGAAGACCTGGATGTGCCCCGCCACCTGATCCAATCGCACGGGCTTGTCTTCCGCCGCGAAAGTGAAGTCGCGCGAAGTCGCGAGCTGGGGCGCGGGCGCGACGGACATCGCCGGGGTTGTCGGAGTCACCGGAGCCTGGGCGTGACCAGGAGCCGCGGCGAGCAGGACGGCGAGAAGCGGGAGGGCGAGGCGTGGCCGGAGCGCGGCGATCAGCATGGGGCACCAGAATGGGTTGTTGCAGAAACCATAGGATGGTGGACCTTGCATATCAATCCTTAGCCTGTAAAAAAGCGCCCAAATCGTCCTTGTGCCATGCTTGCCCGATGGCCAAACGCGAACCCGCCCAGCCGAGCCCGAAGCTCCAGTCGCTGCTGCGGGAGTTCCAGCAGATCGCCACCATGGCGGGCTTCCTCAACCACGGTTTCGACCCGCCCCAGCTGCGCATGCAGTTCACGCTCTACGGCCGCGTGCGCGGCGCGACGGAGGCGGAGACCGCCGCGCTCACGCCTCGCCTCCAAGCCTGGAGCGACAGGCTCGGCGAGCAGATGCGCGAAGAGAGCTCTTCCGCCATCCTGCCGCCGCAGATCCTCATCTCGCCGCCCCAGGTTTTCCCGGCGGGCGGCTTCGTCATGACGAGCACCCTCACCTTCACGACGAAGGTGACGGATCAGGGCTACTTCAAGGTGAAGACCGCCCTGCTCGCCGCCTACCAGGAAGCCGTGCGCCTGCGCGAGGAAGGCTTCAAACCGTGAACGAAGCCCAGGATCACGAAGCGCGCATGCAGGCGCTCCAGGCGGAGATGCGCGCCAAGATGGCCGCCGCGCGGGACACGAAGGGCCTGATCATCGTCCACACCGGCGATGGCAAGGGCAAGACGACGGCGGCGCTCGGCATGCTGCTGCGCGCCCTCGGCCACGGCTTCACATGCGCCGTCCTCCAGTTCATCAAGGGGGACCGCGCCACGGCGGAATCGCTGCTGGCCTCGCCCCTGCTCTCCTGGGAGCGCGTGGGCGAAGGTTTCACCTGGGACACCCAGAACCGCGAGCGCGATATCGCGAAGGCCCGCGAAGGCTGGGAGAAGGCTCTCGCGCGCATGGCCGACCCGGATCTGAGATTCCTCCTGCTGGACGAGCTGAACATCGTCCTCGCCTACGGCTACCTGCCGGTCGAAGAAGTGATCGCGGCGCTCAAGACGAAGCGCGAGGATCTCCATGTGGTCATCACCGGCCGCGGCGCTCCGGAGGCGCTCATCGCCCTCGCGGATCTCGTGACGGAAATGAAGGAGATCAAGCATCCCTTTCAGCACGGCATCCGCGCCCAAGCGGGCATCGAGCACTGATGGGCCATCTCACCTTCGTCACCGGCCCCGTGCGCAGCGGCAAGAGCCGGTGGGCCGTGGAGCGCGCGAAAGCTTGGGGCGACGGCGTCGTCTTCGTCGCGACCTACCGCAGCGGCGAGGACGCCGACATGCGCGCGCGCGTCGCGCGCCACCAGGCCGAGCGGCCCGCCTGGCGCGTCCTCGAAGCGCCCGCCGATGTGGCCGCCGCCCTCGCCGCGCTGGAGCCCGCGCCCAGCGGCGTGCTGCTGGATTGCCAGACGCTCTGGCTGAGCGACCGGCTCGATCAGGACGATGACGCGATCCTCCGCGCATGGGAGCTTCAGCTCGAAACCTTCCGCGCCGCGCCCTGGCCCGTGATCCTCGTGGGCAATGAAGTGGGCTGGAGCCCCGTGCCCGAGCGCGCGCTCACGCGCCGCTTCCGCGACCTCGCCGGCTGGCTCGGTCAGCGCAGCGCGGCAGCCGCGGACGAGGCATGGCTGCTGGTGGCGGGCTGCCCCCTTCGTTTGAAATGAGGCCGTTGAAGTGAACGACTATGTGATGCCGAATGCCTTGCCGGAGAAGGGCGCGCCCTTCCTTTGTTCCTGGAGCGGCGGCAAGGATTCCTGCCTCGCCTTCCACCGCGCGTCGGAGATCGGCCGTCCCTCCGCGCTGCTCACCATGTTCAGTGAGGACGGCGCGCGCTCCCGCTCCCACGGCCTCCGTCCCGAGCTGCTCCGCGCCCAGGCTGAAGCGCTGGGCCTGCCGCTTCGCGCGGGACACGCGGGATGGGACGGCTATGAGGCCGCCTTCCGCGCCCAGCTCGCCCGGCTGAAAGACGAAGGCGTCAGCGCGGCCGTCTTCGGCGACATTGATCTGGAGCCCCACCGAGCATGGGAGGAGAAGGTCTGCGGCGCGGAAGGCCTCACCTGCTGCTTGCCGCTGTGGAAGGAAGAACGCCGCGCGCTGCTCGATCAATTCCTCTTCCTGGGCTACCGCGCCATCCTCGTCGCGGTGAAGGCGGACAGGCTCGATCCCGCGTTGCTCGGCCGGGAACTGGACGCGGCCGTCATCGCCGAAATCGAAGCGAGCGGCTGCGACGCCTGCGGCGAAGAGGGCGAATACCACACGGCGGTCGTGGACGGCCCTCGCTTCCGCGCGCCCATCCGCGTGAGACCCGGCGCGCGCGAGCTGCACTCGGGCTACTGGTTCCTGGACCTCGAAGTGGTCTAGCCCAGCGCCTGGTTGTGGAAGCGCAGCACGGCTTTGTTGGGGCCATGCACTTCCAGCTTGCTCAGACCATAGGGCTGCCAGGCGAGGTCCAGCGCGCGGTCCAGGGAGAGGCCCATGAAGTGCGCGAGGATGGCGCGCAGCGAGCCGCCGTGGGCGAGGACGAGGATGGGTTCCTCGCCCGAGAGCGCGCCCTGAAGAGCTTGGACGGCGCGGCTCGCGCAGCGCGCGAAAGATTCCCCGCCGGGCGGGCAGCCGATCACGGGATTCGCGAAGAAGCCCTCGGCCCCCTTGATCTCGCTCCAGGGCACGCCTTCCCACTCGCCGAAGCCTTGCTCGGCGAGACCATCAAGCACCAACAGAGGCAGTCCGAGATCCTCGGCGTGGACGCGCGAACGCCTGAGGTTCGAGCACAGCACGCGCTGGAGGCCGAAGCCTTGGAGCTGCGCCTTCACCAGGGGCCAGCGCCGTTCACCCTCCTCCGCCACCGGAAGATCCAATCGCCCGAGCGGCGCGCCGGCTTGGGAAGCCGCGGTGGGGCCGTGGCGAAGCAGGTAGAGCGGCGTCATTTCGCCACCCATGCGAGGAGCGCGGCCGCTTCCACCAGCATGGCCGTGGCGCCCAGAAGATCGCCGCTTTGGCCGCCGAGGCGGCGGCGCAGGTAGAGCGCGAAGAGGAGCGTCGTGCCCACCGCCGCGCCCGCCGCGGCGCCGAGGCGATTCGCGCGGAAATGCCAGGCGACGAAATTCGCGAGCAGGAGCAACAGGGTTGAACCGAGGAGCGGACCCCATCCGCCGCGGCGATGCACTTCCTTCGCGAGGCCTTCGGCGATGGGCGGCAGCAGCTTCAACATGAGCGCGATGGCCCAGCGCCCCCACGCCATCGCCAGCGGCAAGACGATCAGCGCGCGCCGATCCAGCGCGACGAGCGAGGCCCAGCGCAGCGCCAGCGCGCACCACAGCGCCATCGCGCCGTAGGCTCCGATGCGGCTGTCCTTCATGATTTCGAGCACCTTGGCCTTGGTCCATCCGCCGCCGAGGCCATCCACCGCGTCCGTGAGGCCGTCCTCGTGGAAGCCGCCCGTGAGCAGCAGGCCGAAAGCCACCGCCAGCGCGGCCGCCACGGGCGCGGGCCAGAGCTTGGCTGCCAGCGCGAAGGTCGCGGCTGTCGCGAAACCCACGCAGGCGCCGACGAGCGGGAACCACCCCACCGCGGTCGCGAGATCAGCGGCCTCCGTCGCAGGTCCCGGCATCGGAATCCGCGTGAGGAAGCGGAAGGCGGCGCGGAGGCTTCTCACGCTTTGCCGCTCACGCCCGCGGAGGAGAAGGTCGCCATCTCGCGCATCACGGCGCAGGCGGAGCGCAGGATGGGCACGGCCAGAGCCGCGCCCGTGCCTTCACCCAGGCGCAGGCCCAAGTCCAGCACGGGTTCGATGCCGAGGCGATCCAGCATCCGCGCCGCGCCGGGTTCGGCGCTGCGGTGGGACCAGATGAGGAAGTCCGCGAGCGCGGGTTCGAGGGCGAGGGCCACCAGCGCCGCCGCGCCCGCGATGTAGCCATCCACCACGACGGCCCAACCCCGCGCCGCGCCCGCGAGCATCGCCCCAGCCATGGCGCCGAATTCCGCGCCGCCCACCGCCGCGAGCGCGCCGATGGGATCGGTGGCATCCGGTTTCCGCGCTTCCAACACGCGGCGCACGGTCGCGATCTTTTTCTTCAACGCTTCACCGGCGACACCGGTTCCGGGGCCGACAGCCTCTTCCGGCGTGAGCCCGCCGAAAACGCAGGCCAGCAAGGCGGCCACGGCGGAATTGCCGATGCCCATTTCACCAAGGCAGAGAAGGGCGAAAGGAGGCGCGGAGAGATCCACGACCTCATCCATTCCGGCTTGGAGGCAGGCTTCGGCTTCGGCGCGCGTCATGGCTGGGCCGGTCAGCGGATCTCCCGTGCCGCTCACGACCTTGCGCTGGCTCACGCCGGGGAAGGGGCAGGGCACGGCCACACCCACATCCACGACGCGATGTGTGATGCGGTGCGCGCGGCAGAGCACGGAGCTGGCGGCGCCGCCCGCGGCGATGTTGGCCACCATCTGCGGCGTCACTTCGGCGGGATAGGCGGAAACCCCGTGCTTCGCGATGCCGTGATCCCCCGCGAAGGTGAGCAGGAAGGCCTCCGGATCCGGCGGCGTCGCCGTGCCCGCGATGTGGGCGAGGCGAAGGCCGAGTGTTTCGAGGCGGCCTAAGCTGCCCACCGGCTTCGTCAAATCATCGAGATGGGCTTGGATTCGCGGCGGCAGAGCGGGGTCGAGGCGGGACAGGATCGGAAGGCGCATCCTTCGAGCCTCGCAAGGGGAAGCCGGGCCGTCAAATGCCCAGCCTCGCCCTCAGGGCCGCGCAGGCGCGGGCGCGGTGGCTGAGGTTCTGCTTCGCCTCGGCGGGCAGCTCTCCAAAGGTCCGCGCATGACCCTCCGGGATGAAGATCGGATCGTAGCCGAAGCCGTTTCCGCCGCGCGGTTCAGGCGCGAGAACGCCTTCCACCGATCCGCTCACGGTGAAGGCTCCGCCCTCCATGGGCGCGAAGGCGAGGACGCAGACGAAGCGCGCGCCGCGGGCCGCGCCGTCGGGCAACAGCGATAGGAGTCGGCGGTTCTTCGCGCCGTAGTCCAGTTCCGGCGCGAAGCGCGCGCTGAGCACGCCCGGGCCGCCCCACAGCGCGTCCACGCACAGGCCCGAATCGTCCGCGAGGACGCCGTCCAGAGCCTCGGCGCGGTTCGTCTTCCACCAACGGAGCGCGCCTTCCACCTTCTGCAGCGCGTTGTCGGCGAAGAAGGCGCCCGTCTCGGGAAGTGAAGGCGCGCCCTCCGGCCAGGGAATGAGACTTATGCCGGTGAGAAGCTGGCGAAATTCCGCCAGCTTCCCTGGGTTGCCGGTCGCGAGCAAGAGCTTCATGGCGCGTCTTCCATCAAGAAACCAGGCCGATGGGTCGGAGCCGAAGGATGGATTCAGAGGTCTCGCGTATCGCCAAAGGCGATACCGAGAAGAAGGCGCCGGTTTCGGGCAGCTCCGGCGCTTCCCCGGGCCACGGCACGAACGCGACGCCCGGCAGCAGCGCGGTGAATTCACGGAGCTTGCCTTGGTTGCGCGTGGCGAGGAGGAGCTTCATGATCCGATCACCTCCGCGTACCAGCTCCGCGCGCGTTCGGGCGTCATGGGGCCATGGATGAGGGCGCGGCCATCGCGGAAGAGCGTCACGCGGTTCTCGCCGTCTTCGCCTTTGAGCGCGAGGTCGGAGCGTTTCCACGGCTTGCCGGTCCGCTGCTCCAGGCGAGGCTGCAAGGCTTCGAGCGGAAGCCGCCCCGGCGGGTTCACGCGGATCTGCACACCTTCGAGGCCGCAGAGGGCGGAGGCGCGAAGCGTCCAACGCTCGTCGAGGAATTCGGTGATCTTCTCCGTGCAGAAGCGGCAGCGCGACTTCGGCGGCTTGAGGAACTGGCGCTCGCCGTTCCAGAGATCGAAGCGGGCGAGCTCGGCGTGCGGCGCCTCGCCGCAGAGGATCTTGATCGCCTCCAGCGCCGCCCAGCTCCCGGCCACGCCCACCGCGGGACCGAGCACGCCCGCGCTATCGCAGGTGTCCACATCGCCGCTGGAAGGCGGTTCCTCGATGAGACAACGCAAGCAGGCGGTGCGCGGCGGATGGATGGGCCAGATGACGGCTTCCGCGCCGATGGCGCCGGTGTAGATCCACGGCGTGCCGGTCTCGATGGACAGGTCGTTGATGAG
The DNA here is from genome assembly GCA_964472275.1 of uncultured Solibacteraceae bacterium. GTDB lineage: Bacteria > Acidobacteriota > Holophagae > Holophagales > Holophagaceae > JAFDVN01. Next base: position 13,896 of record CAYYJN010000003.1, on the reverse strand, counting down.
GAAGCGGGCCTCGAAGTTGTCCGTGCCATCGCAGATCAGGTCGTATCCGACCAGCAGCTCGCGCGCGTTGCCGCTGGTGAGGTCGGCGACGAGGGGCTGAAGCTTCACTTCGGGATTCGCGTCCCGCAACCGCCCCGCGGCGGCCTCGGCCTTGAGCATTCCCACATCCGGTTCGCCGTAGAGGATCTGGCGCTGGAGGTTGGAGCGCTCGACGAGGTCGCGGTCCAGGAGCGTGAGATGGCCCACGCCCGCGCGGGCGAGCCAGGAGGCGATCACCGAGCCCGTGGCGCCGAGGCCCACGATGGCCACGCGCGCGGCGCGCAGGCGCGCGTCGCGCTCCGCTCCGAGAAAGATGCGCTGCTTGGAATAGCGGTCCATCACGGTTTCAGGCTACCGGCTTCCGGCTCCCAAAACACGAAGGGCGCCGCGGGGGCACCCTTCGATGAAACCTCAGAGAACCTTAGTTCGCGCCCTGGCCCTGGCCGGCCATGGCCTTCTCGTATTCGGCCTGGAGGCGGCGCGCGTCGGAGATGGCGAACTTATAGATGTACTCGAAGCGGTCGGCGCCCTTGGTGAGGCCGATGATCACTTCGTAGACGCCCTCGGCGGCCACTTCGAAGGGGGCGGCGATGACATTGAAGGTGCCTTCCTTGGCGCCTTCGGGAATGCCGACCTCGGAATCCTTGATGACATCCTTGCGGTCGCCGTTGGGGGACGCGATGGAGAAGCTGAACTTGAAGGCGCCGTCCATGCGCGAGAAGCGGGTGTAGAAGCACACCTTGGGCAGGCTGAAGGGCACCTGGGGCACGACGATGTGGTGGTCGTAGAGGCCCATGAGGGAGGTCTTGCCGCCCATCTCCTGGCGGATGTCGTCGCACAACAGGGTGAATTCGTGCTTGGGGGCCTTGATCTGGACTTCTTGCATGGGTGCTCCAAAAGGAAAGGGCGAGGGCCGGAGTCGAAGGGTTAAGTGTATCGTCGAAGGGGTGCGGCTCCAAGCCGCGGTTTAGGTCCAAGAAACAGGGGGTTTGAATGCTGAAGGCGCGGCTCCTGGCACGGGGGATCCTCTTCGGGATCGCGTCCGCGGGGCTGTTGGCCCAGGCTCCATCCTCCGCGCCGGTGACGGAGACCACCCTTCGCATCCTGTCCACCACGGATGTGCATGGCCATGTGATGCCCCAGGACACCTTCACCCTCCGCCCGGAGAACCAGGGCTGGGCCAAGCTGGCGACGCTCATCCGCCAGGCGAAGGAAGGCCACCCGAACACGCTGTTGCTGGATAGCGGCGACGAGATCCAGGGCGAGCCCCTGGACTATGTCCACACCGTACTGCACCCCGAGCTGCCGGAACCGGCCATCGCCATCATGAACGCGCTGGGCTATTCGGCCATGGCCGTGGGCAATCACGAGTACAACTTCGGCCTGCCCAACCTGCGCGCGACAGAAAAGGAAGCGAAGTTCCCCTTCCTCTCCGCCAACACGCTGGATGCCCGCACGGGGCGCCCGGCCTTCAAGCCCTATGTGGTGGTCAAGGTCGGCCCGCTGAGCGTCGCCATCGTCGGCTTCACGACGCCCTGGGTGCCCACCTGGGAGGAACCTGCCAACTATCAGGGGCTGCGCTTCGAGGACATCGTCGCCACGGCCAAGACGATCATTCCGACCCTTCGCGCCAAGGAGAAGGTGGATCTGGTCCTCGTCGCCATGCATTCCGGGCTTGGCAAAGTGGATGGCCGCGTGGGAGACGAGAACGCCGCCCTGCGCCTCGCGGACCAGGTGCCGGGCATTGACGCCATCTTCACCGGCCACACCCATGTGCCGCTGGCGACGACCCACAAGGGCGTGCCCATCCTCCAGGCGGACCACTGGGGCCGCGCCCTGGCGATCCTCGACCTCACCGTGCGCAAAGCGAGCGGCCGGTGGATGGTCGTAGCCAGCCAGCCTGCCCTCGTCAAACCCGTGGACGCCACGCCCGCGGATCCGGAGGTGCTGTCCCTCACGGCGAACCTGCGCGCACTCACGGATCGCTACCTGGACACCCTCGCCACCAATCTCGAAACCGATTTGGATGGGCGATGGGCGCGCATCGAGGATTCGCCGCTGGTGCAGTTGATCCAGACGGTCATGCGTCAGGCGACGGGCGCGCAGCTCGCCGCCGCCTCCTGCAACAGCACGCGGATCTTCATCCCCAAGGGCGCCACCAATGTGCGCCAGTTCTACGCGCTGGAGCCCTTCGAAGACCATGTGGCGGTCATCCAGGTGACCGGCGCGCAGCTGAAAGCCTACCTGGAGCACGCGGCCCGCTACTTCACCTACAGCTGGCAGCCGGAGCTCTTCAATCCGGACATCCCGGGCTACGACTACGACATGGTGGATGGCGCGACCTACGCGTTGGACCTGGGCAAGCCCGTGGGCGAGCGGGTCGAGGATCTCCGCGTCGGCGGCCAGCCCGTGAAACCGGACCAGACCTTCAGCCTCGCGCTCACCACCTACCGCCTGCGCGGCGGGGGCGGCTATCTGGAAGCCATGGGCTTCTCCGGCGGGCCGCTCTCCATCTCGAAGCTGAGCTTGAGGAACCTGCTCCTCGCCTATGTCATCGCACACCCGGACCTGTCCATCTCCGTGGACTCCAACTGGCGCACGATCCCCTACCTCGACCGCGAGCGCGTCCTCAATTTGGAGAAGTGAGGCTCAGGGCTTATCCGTAAGCCCTTACTTCACGCCGACGAAGGCGAGGCCTCCCGTCGGTTTGACGAAGACGGCCTGGCCATCCACCACGCCGATGAAGCGGTTGTCCGGGGTGAGGCCTGTGGGCTCGAAGATCATCGCGCTGCTGGTCATGTCCAGCTTGGCGAGCAGCAGGCCATTCAGACCCGGCGCGGCCCCGGCGGGCAGGGTGGCGGAATCCACCGCGGCGTAGATCGCCTCCTTGCCGAACAAGGGGCAGAGCGGTCCGGGCTCGGACTTGGTGAAGTCGAGGGTGGGCGCCGGTTGGCCATTGAGCTTGAACGCGGTCCGCACCAAGGGATCGCCGTTCTTGCCCGAGAGCGCGGTGAGATCGAGGCTCGGGCCATCCGTGAAGAGGACCTGGCTATCGCCGCCCGGAAGCACCTTCATGCAGACCCGGTAGAGGGCGTTGCTCACGCCTTCGCCCTTCTTCGGCTTCTGCCCGTGGCTCCACATCACGCCCCCATCCTTGATGTCGCGCATCTCCAGGTAGGGCGTGGTGGTCTTGTAGATGAAGACGAATCCGGACTGGCTGTCCCAGGCCACATCCGCCACCTCGGCGGGGAGGCGGTCCTTCTTGTCCACCTTGCCGTCCTTGGTGATGAAGTAGAGCGTGTCCCCGCTCACGACCCAGGCGTTGTTGTAGCGGTCCATGAGCCACAGGGACGGCTGGTCCTTGAGCTTGGCGAGGCTCAGGGTGTTCATCACGCCGAAGCCCTTGTCCCAGGTGATGAGGGAGCGGGTGGCGGGATCGAAGAAGGTGAAGGAGAAGTCCCGATCCTGATGCGCCCACCCCCGCGCCTGGGTGGCGGCGTCGAAAGACTGGGCGGCGACCGGGAGTGCGCCCGCGAGGAGCGTGATGGAGACGAGGGCCCGGAAAGGGGAGAGCTGCACGGCGGACCTCTTTGCTGGAAAGGGGCGTTTGTAAAACCCTAGGACCCCGCGCGGCTCCGTGCAAGGCTTCCCGGAGTCAGGCCTCGGGAAAAGCTCAGAGCTTGCCCGCGAAGGCTTCCAGGGCCGCCTCGATCCGCGCCTGGGACAGGCCTTCCTCGTCCAGGAGCTTTTTCTGGTCGCCGTGGTGGACGATGTGGTCGGCGACGGCCAAGCGGAGCAAGGGTTTCACCGCACCCTCGTCCGCCAGCAGCTCGGCGACGGCGCCGCTGAAGCCGCCCTTCTCGACGCCTTCCTCGATGGCGACGACGCCCTTGGCGCGGGCCGCCCATTCCAGGATCAGGTCGCGGTCCAGGGGCTTGATGAAGCGCGCGTTGATCACGGCGCAGGAGAGGCCCTTCGCCGCGAGCGCCTCGGCCGCCTTCAAGGCCGGGTGGACGAGCGTGCCGCAGGCGAGGACGGCCAGATCCGTCCCTTCGCGCAGCAGCTCGCCCTTGCCGATGGGAAGGGCCGTGATGGTCTCGTCCAGCGCGACGCCGAAGCCGTTGCCGCGGGGGTAGCGCAGGGCCGCGGGCTGGTTGCTGTAGATGGCCGTCATCAACATGCGGCGCAGCTCGTTCTCGTCCTTGGGCGCCATGCAGATGATGTTGGGCAGGCAGCGCAGGTAGGCCATGTCGTAGAGGCCGTGGTGCGTGGGGCCGTCCGCGCCGACGATGCCCGCGCGGTCCATGGCGAAAGTGACCGGCAGGTTCTGGAGGCACACATCGTGGGCCACCTGATCGAAGCCGCGCTGGAGGAAGGTGCTGTAGATGGCGCAGACGGGGCGCATGCCCTGAGTCGCGAGCCCGGCGGAGAAGGTGACCGCGTGCTGCTCGGCGATGCCCACATCGAAGGTGCGATCGGGGAACGCCTTCTGGAAGAGGTTGAGGCCCGTGCCGTCCAGCATGGCCGCCGTGATGGCGACGATCTTCTCGTCCTTCTTCGCCAGCTCGATGAGCGCCTCGGCGAAGACCTTCGTGTAGGCGGGCGCACTCGCGGGCGCGGCCTTCTTGATCTCGCCCGCTTCGGCGTCGAAAGCCGTCACCCCGTGCCACTTCAAGGGATCCTTCACGGCCGGCTCATAGCCGTAGCCCTTCTTCGTCTGCACATGGAGCAGCACGGGGCCGTCCTTCATCTTCTCCTTGGCCTCGCGCAGCGCGTGGGCCGTGGCGACGGCGTCGTTGCCGTTCACAGGGCCCATGTAGCGGAAGCCCAGGTCCTCGAAAAGGAGGCCCGGCACCACGAGGCGCTTGAAGGAGTCCTCGCTCCACTTGGCGACCTTGGCCACGCGCTTGGAGACCCCTTCCAGCGGGATGGACTTGATGGCGTGCTCGATGCGGTCGCGCCAGCGGTTGTAGTACTGGCCGCTCATGAGCTGGTTCAGGTAGCCCTGCAGCGAGCCGACATTCGGATTGATGGACATGTCGTTGTCGTTGAGGATCACTAGGAATTTCTTCGTCTCCAGGTAACCCGCCTGGTTCAAGGCCTCGAAGGCCATGCCCGCGGTCATGGAGCCGTCGCCGATGACGGCCACCGAATAGTGGTCGTGGCCTTGCAGGTCCCGCGCCTTCGCCATGCCCAGCGCGGCGGAGATGGAGGTGCTCGCGTGGCCCGCGCCGAAGTGGTCGTAGACCGGGCTCTCCTCGATCTTGAGGAAGCCGCTCAGGCCATTGTGCTGCCGCAGCGTCTTGAAGCGGTCCTTGCGGCCCGTGAGGATCTTGTGCGGATAGGCCTGATGGCCCACATCCCAGCAGACGCGATCGGCGCGGAAATCGAACTCGTGGAAGAGCGCGACGGTCAGCTCCACCGTGCCGAGGTTGGAGGCGAAGTGGCCGCCGGTCTCGCTGATGGAGTCAATGAGGAATCGCCGCACCTCGTGGCTCAACTGCTCCAGCTGGGGCTCCGTGAATTGCCGGATCTGCTCGGGCGCGCCGAGGCTGTCCAGGAGCGGGTACTTCGACGCCTCTTCCATGGGCTTCACGAAGCCCGCTGAGCCAAGTGCAGCGCCCAGGCCTCCAGGGACGAGGGGTTCGGAAGGGATCGAAGTGGACATAGGGCGGACTCGGTGGCTTCCCGGAGGGCGGAACGGGCGCCATCCAAACCCAGCAGGGCGGGGTAGGTGATTTTACCCCTTCCCGCGTCTTTCCCCGCGCGCTTACCGAGGGCCGCCTCCGTCGCGGTGGCGTCCAGGATGTCGTCCTGGATCTGGAAGGCGAGGCCAATGGCCTCCCCATAGGCGCGCAGCGCGGCCCGCTGGGCCGGATCCGCGCCCGCGAGGATCGCTCCAAGCTCCGTCGCGGCCCGCAGAAGCGCGCCGGTCTTGAGCCGGTGGATGGTCTTCAGATGGTCGAGGCCGTAGTCGTTGAGCTGTTCGCCTTCGAGGTCCAGGGCCTGGCCGCCCACCATGCCCCGCCATCCGGCGGCTTCGGCCAGGACGGCGATGGCCTCCACGCGGAGCGCCGGGTCGAGTGAGCCTTCGGCGGCGAGAATGCGGAAAGCCTCCGTCAGCAGGCCATCCCCCGCGAGAATCGCGTGGGCCTCGCCGTAGGCGATGTGGCAGGTGGGCTTGCCGCGGCGCAGATCGTCGTCGTCCATGGCCGGGAGATCATCGTGGACGAGCGAGTAGGTGTGGATGCACTCGAGCGCCAGCGCGCCGGGTAGGGCGTCTTCAACGGAGCCGCCCACCGCCTCCGCCGCGAGCAGGCTGAGGATGGGCCGCACGCGCTTGCCTCCCGCCTCCAGGCTGTAGCGCATCGCCTCGCCGACCCGGGCCGCCTCACCACCCTGAAAAGACGCCAGAAGCCGGGATTCGATCAAGGGCAGCAGGCGATCCAGATCCGCCTTCACCCGCTCCCCAGCGCTCGCGGCGCCGGTCACGGAGCGTCGTCCAGGGGCTCGACCCGGTAGCCGCCCTCCAGGCTGGCCTTGAGCACCTCCACCCGGCGCTGGGCCTCGGCGAGCTGGCCCTGGAGCTGCTGGCTGAGCTTCACGCCGGATTCGAAGATGGAGAGGGCCTCTTCCAGGCCGAGGCTGCCGCCTTCCAATTTCTGGACCAAGGCCTCCAGCCGGTCGAGGCCGTCGTCGAAGGAGGGCTGAGGGGCGTCGGGCATCGCGGTTTCCGGAAAAGGCGAGGGGCCGCGTGGGCCCCTCGCCAGTCTATCGGATTCAGCCTCAGCGCTGCTTGGCCATCTGGGCCTTCATCTTCGCGCCCAGGTCCTCCATCTGGTAACCGCTGGGCAGGGTGAAGGTGGAATCGGCCACCGGGCCTTCCTTCACGGCCGTCGCCTCCTGCAGCGTGTCCATGCCCATGATTCCCGTCATGTGGGTCTTGAGGGCCATTCCCTTGATCTTGCTCATCTCCTCGTAGAGGCGGACGAAACCCTTGCCAGAGGGCATCGCGGCCATCATCGCGCCGCGCATCTTGATCATTTTCGCGTAGGCGGCTTCGGGCACGGGCGGCTTGAGGCTCGGGTCATTGCTCGTGTCCATGATGATCTTGCCCACCTGGATGCGGTACTTGGTGCAGGGTCGGCCCGCCACCGCCTCATGGCCCTGCTCGGTCACCTTGAAGTTGTCCGGGTCGCCGAACATCTTGTTCATCATCTCGGACATGCCTTCCTGGTTCTGCTTGCCCGCCTGGGCCATGGCGTCCGCGGCGTCCTGGAAGGTCATCTTCTGGATGAGCCTCTTCTTGTGATTGATGATGTAGGTGGTCATCGTCCCGTAGTCCATGAGCGTGTCCACCTGGGTGGTCGGGTTGTTCACGCGCATGAACTTCGCCGTGTAGTAATGCGTCTCCACCGACTCGGAAGTGCGGCCCATGAAGCCGCTGGTCTTGGCGTTCATGGTGATGGTGAGATCGCCCGCGAAGGCTGGAAACGCAAGGAACAGGATGGAAAAGACCGCCCAGATGAGCCGCTTCATGGGAATTCTCCTGATGGTTGGGTCCGAGGGTAGCGCCATCCACGACCCTCCGCCAGTTTTCCGATACCTTCAAAAGGATTCGGAGGGCGCATGGCGCGGGTGCTGGTGGTGGATGACAGCCGGGAGACTTGCGAGTTCCTGGAGGAGCTCCTCGGCGCCATGGGCCTGGAGGTGCGCCAGGCCACGGACCCGAACCGGGCCATCGCCCTGCTGGAAGGCGAGCCCTTCGACCTGATGCTTTCGGACATCAACCTGGAGTCGAACAAGGACGGCCTGGACCTGCTCCGCGTCGCCAAGCCCAAGGGCGTGGATGTGATCCTCCTCTCGGGCTTCGGCACCCTGGAGACGGCCATCGAGGCCGTGCGCGAAGGCGCCTTCGACTTCCTGTCGAAGCCCTGGAACAACGAGGATCTGAAGACGCTCGTCAAGCGCGCGCTGGAAAGCCGCGCCGGGAAGCGCCCAGCCCCCGCGCCCGCGGCGCCCAAGAAGCGCAGCCTCATGATCGGCTCCAGCCCGAAGATGATGGCGGTCTACAAGACCATCGCCAGCCTTCAGGACAGCGCCGCCACCGTGCTCGTCACCGGCGAGAGTGGCACGGGCAAGGAGCTGGTGGCGCGGAGCATCCACCTCTCCAGCCCGCGGAAGGATCAGCCCTTCGTCGCGGTCAACTGCGGCGCGCTCACCGAGACCTTGCTGGAAAGCGAGCTCTTCGGCCACGCCAAGGGCTCCTTCACGGGCGCCACGGCGGATAAGAAGGGCCTGTTCGAAGAGGCCGACGGAGGAACGATCTTCCTGGATGAGATCGGCGAGACGACGCCGAACTTCCAGGTGAAGCTGCTGCGGGTGCTCCAGGAGCACGAAGTCCGCCGGGTCGGCGCGAACCGGACCCTGAAAGTGGATGTGCGCGTCATCGCCGCCACCAACAAGGACCTTCCGATCCTCGTGAAGGCGGGAGCCTTCCGGGAAGACTTGTTCTATCGCCTGTCCGTGGTCGAGCTTCAGGTTCCGCCCTTGCGTGAACGGCGCGAGGACATCCCGAAGCTGCTGGAGCATTTCCTCGGCGAGTTCAGCGCCCGCACCGCGCCGCCCCTGCACCCGGAGGTGCTGCGGGTGCTGGAGGCCTACTCCTGGCCAGGCAATGTGCGGGAACTGGCCAATGTGGTGGAGAACCTCACCCAGCTTTCCCGGGGGCGCGAGATCACGGTGGATGAACTCCCCGCCAAGATCCAGGCGGATGTGCTGAAGAAAGCCCTGCGGGCGCCGGAAGGGACGGTGCTCCCCGATCTGTTGGCGGACTGGCCCTCGTTGGACGAGCTGGAGCGGCGCTACATCAAGCTGCTCCTCGCCCAGCACAAGGAAAAGCAGCGGATCGCGGAGATCCTTGGCGTGGACCGGACGACCCTCTACCGGAAGCTGAAGCGCTATGGCTTCCAGGATGGCGCGGAGGAGCCTCAACCTGACGAATAGGTTGCAGCCTGCATCTTTGGGCAACTTGCAACGCGAAATCCGCGATCACGGATCTGTCAGTTATTGCACAACCTTAACTTAACGATTGGCGCGAACCCTGCTTATCTCATGCCCATACCGGCCGTGCCGGTCCACCCCATGGAGAACACCATGAACTTCCGCAAGCTCGCGCTGCTGCTCACCGCCGCCGCTCTCGTCTCCCCCGTCTTCGCCGGCACCAAGAAAGCCGACAAGAAGAAGGCCGACGCCCCCAAGGTCGAGACCAAGAAGGTCGAGAAGAAGGCCGTGAACGCTCAGGACGCCGCCAAGGCCGAGGCTCCCAAGGCCGAGAAGAAGCACGCCAAGAAGCACCACGCCAAGAAGGCCGAGAAGAAGGCTGAGGCCGCTCCCGCCGAGAAGAAGGCCGTGAACGCTCAGGACGCCGCCAAGACCGAGGCTCCCAAGGCCGAGAAGAAGCACGCCAAGAAGCACCACGCCAAGAAGGC
>CAYYJN010000003.1:0-4266 GCA_964472275.1 uncultured Solibacteraceae bacterium | reverse complement strand
CCGAGGCTCCCAAGGCCGAGAAGAAGCACGCCAAGAAGCACCACGCCAAGAAGGCCGAGAAGAAGGCCGAGGCCGCTCCCGCCGCCGAGAAGAAGGCCGTGAACGCCGCCGACAAGAAGGCTGACAAGAAGGCCGAGAAGAAGGCCGACAAGAAGGCTGAGAAGAAGGCCGACAAGAAGTAAGCCGCTCCGGGAAACCGGATCTGCGAAGCGGGCCCCTCGCGGGCCCGCTTTTCTTTTGCCATGCTTGGGCCCATGGACGAACTGCGCGAACAGGCCCGGGAAGTGCTGGATCGCCTGGAAGGGCGACTCCTTCCCGCGCCCGGCGCGCGGGCTCAGTTGCTCGCCTGGAGGGGCGACCGCGCGCTGGTCCGGGACGCCAACGGCGTCTCGGAACGCGAAGGAACCGACACGGCCTTCGACCTCTCCCCACTCATAGACCACACGCTCCTGAAAGCCGATGCGCGCGCTGAGCAGCTAGACCGCCTCTGCGACGAGGCATCAGCGCATGGGTTCGCCTCCGTGTGCGTGAACCCCGCCTGGGTGCCCCGCGCGGCGGCGCGGCTTCGCACTTCCCCCGTGCGGATCTGCACCGTCGTCGGCTTTCCCCTCGGCGCCACCACCGCGGCGCAAAAGGCCCATGAAGCCGCGTCCACCTTGGAGGCGGGCGCGCGTGAAGTGGACATGGTCCTCGCGCTCGGGCCAGCCATGGATGGGGACTGGAGGACGGTGGAAGCCGAACTGGCGCTGCTGCGGAAGGCCGTCCCGCGCGGCCAGGCGGTGCTGAAGCTGATTCTCGAAACCTGTCTCCTGAACGAGGCGCAAAAGGCCAGGGCCTGCCAAGCCGCCATCGCGGCGGGGCTGGATTTCGTGAAGACTTCCACGGGCTTCTCCACCGGCGGCGCCACGGAAACGGATGTGGCCCTGATGCGAAAGACCGTCGGAACCGCCTGCGGCGTCAAAGCCTCTGGCGGCATCCGCACCTACGGCGAGGCGCTGCGGATGGTGCAGGCGGGCGCCACGCGGCTCGGCCTTTCCGCCTCGGTCGCGGTGGTCCAAGGGGGCGGAACTTCTACTTCCGGCTATTGACCCCAGGTTGCGGTATTCTCAAGGCCGGAAATCCGGAGGCATTGTGGCGAAGCTAGACCTGGTGATGTTCGAGGAGGAGTTCAAGCTGCTCCAGGAGATCACCGCCCGCCTCGCGAAAGATGCCCAGGCGAAGGTGGTGTTCCTGGTGGACAAGAACGGCCAGCAGATCGCCGCGGCCGGGGATGTGAAGAGCATTGACGCCACCAGCTTGGCCTCCCTCACCGCCGGCAATGTGGCCGCCACGGATGGCCTCGCCAAGCTCATCGGGGAAAAGGAGTTCAGCCTCCTGTTCCATGAGGGCGAGAAGGACAACCTGCACATCAGCCTCGTGGGGCGCCGGGGCATCCTCGTCGTCATCTTCGACCAGAATTCCAGCCTCGCCCTCGTGCGCCTGCGCGTGAAGAAGACGGGCAAGGAGCTCCAGGAGATCTTCGACCGCGTGGAGCAGCGGGCCCAGACCGAGGCCGCTTCGGGCGGCGGGACGATCGAGAGCCCCTTCTCCGAGATCACGGACGAGGACATTGACAAGCTCTTCGGCGACTGACGAGGCCACGACCAGCCATGACCTTCATCAACTTCGCCAGCCGCGAGATCAACTGCAAGATCGTCTACTACGGCCCCGGGCTCTGCGGGAAGACCACCAACATCCAGTGGATCCACAACCAGGCGAACCCCGATAAGCGCGGCAAGCTGGTGAGCCTCGCCACCGAGACGGACCGCACGCTCTTCTTCGACTTCCTTCCGCTGGACATGGGCACGATCCGCGGCTTCAAGGTCCGCTTCCACCTCTACACGGTGCCGGGCCAGGTCTTCTACGACGCCAGCCGCAAGCTCATCCTGCGCGGCTGCGACGGCGTGATCTTCGTGGCGGACAGCCAGAAGCCCCGCATGGAAGCCAACATCGAGGCCATCGCCAACCTGGCGACGAACCTCAAGGAGAACGGCTTCGACATCCGCACCATCCCCTATGTGCTCCAGCTCAACAAGCGCGACATGCCCTCCGCCATTCCGGTGGAGGAGATGGAGCGCCTGCTCCGCTTCCGCGGCGAGCCCATGCTCGAAGCGGTGGCCAGCGACGGCACGGGCGTCATCGAGACCCTGAAGGCCTGCGCCCGCCAGATTCTCGTCGAGCTGCAGAAGGGCTGAGGCGCCCTAAGGCGCCGCCAGCAGGTCCGTCAGCACCGCTCGCCCTTCGGGGATGAGCGTGAGCGTCGCCTTGCCGCCCAGGACGCGCTGCGTCTCCAGCACGGTGAACATCGCCTGGGACACGGCCGGATCGCGGGAGATCTCCTCCAGCGCCGCGCCGACGATCTGGGGACGGATGGCGCCCGCCTTGGCGAATTCCACCGCCGCCTGGCGCTCGGCCGTGCTCGTGATGACGCTCACCTGGTTCACGCCGTCCTGCTTGATGGCCGCCGTCACCTGGCGCAGGCGGTTCACGACCTTGCTCTCGATCTGCCGGATCATGTCCGCGTCGCGGAAGTGGACCTTGCGGATGTAGACCGAACCCAGCTTGTAGCCCCAATCGTGCGACTGCGGCGAGACCTCGTCCCGCACGGTCTGGCTCATGCCATGGCGGTTGGCCAGCATGTCGCTCAGGGGCATGTTGCTGAGGCAGCGCACGGTGGAGTTGCTCACATTCGCGCTCAAGGAACCGCGCGGGTCCGTGTTCTTGAAGAGGTAGGCCACCGGGTCGCTGATGTACATCTCGTACCAGATGCCGATGCCCATGGGCGCGCCCTCCTCCGAATTCACGGGCTGGCTGCGCAGGTATTCCTGGTCGAGCCGCAGGTCGAGCTGGTAGCGCTTGCCGATCCAGTTGAGGAAGGGCGCGCGCCAGCCCACATGGGACCAGAGCGAGTGCAGGCCGGGCTCGTCCAGCACCGCCACCACCTTGCCGAAGAGCATGTAGACGAGGCAACGGCGCTCCTGGACGACCACATAGAAGCCGAACATGCGGGCGAGGCCGAGGATGATGGGCACGGCGATGAAGCACGCGAAGAAGGTGGCGACGGCGGCGATGAGCGTGAGCATCACTTCACCTCCATCACGACGCGACCCGCTTGGGTGTAGAGGTCCAGGCGCACATTGCGCAGGTAGGCCTGCAGCGCGCCCTCGCCGCCGTTGGCCTTGAGCTGGGCGAGCTGGGATGCGAGGAGCTTCAAGGGTTCCACTTCGGCCTGCGCCTTCAGCGTTTCGATTTCCACCGCCCGCTTGGACTGGGTGAGCTTCTGGTCCGCGCCCGCCTGGGCGAGGCTGATGTCCGAGGACACCTGGTTGTGAGCCGTGTTGATGGCCGCCAGCGCCGATTCCACTTCCGGCGGCGGATCAATGGCCGTGATGAGCGAGGCGTCCAACTGGATGCCATAGCGCGCCGCCGAAGTGCCGCACTCCTGCTCCATATGCTCGTTGATGTCCCGCAGGTTCTTGCGCAGGTCGTTGATGGAGATGCCCGTCTGCACGGCCGGCGTGCCGTCCGGCGCGGGCGGGGCCTCGAAGTTGGCGATGCGCTCGCGGAGGATGGAAACGAAGTAACCCATGACATGGGCGATGGGCGCCTTCACGCCGAAGAGGTAGGCGTAGAGGTTCCGCTCGCTCACCTTGAAGCGGATCTGTCCTGACAGTCCGGTGTTGAGCTGATCCTTCGTGACGGCTTCCAGCACCGTCCCGCCCTGGTTCGCCGAAGGCGCACCAGGGTCCATGGCCATGCTGGCGGTCTCCGTGGAGATGGACACCTTGTAGACCTTCTCCCACGGCCACTTGAAATAGGGCCCGCCGGGCGGGATGACGCGCACCTGCGGATAGGCGTAGCGGGTCTTCTCCTCGTCGGTCAGACCCGCGGAGACGGGGTCTTGCGCGGTGGTCGCGTCTCCCAACCGCTCCGCGCGCCCGAAGGCCGTCTTCACCGCCCGCTCGTTCTGGTTGACCGTGAAAAACCCGCCCACCACATAGCGGATCACGAACCAGGCGAGGAAGCCCATCACGATTCCGATCATCACTTCCGGCATGGGATACCTCGGGGCGGAAACAGCCATCCTACCCCGCCCCGCCCGCCCCGCCGCTTGAATTCCGCCCCCTCCCCGGTAAACTGTTCGTTCCGGTCCGGTGTAGCTCAGCTGGTTAGAGCGCCTGACTGTTAATCAGGATGTCGGGGGTTCGAGTCCCTCCACCGGAGCCA
>CAYYJN010000002.1:43133-91501 GCA_964472275.1 uncultured Solibacteraceae bacterium | reverse complement strand
GAATCCAGATGCACCGGTAATCAGGACTTTCACGGCGAGTGACCTTTCGGGTGACTAAACCCCAACATTACCACGCCAGGATTCACGCATCGAATCTGCGATCCACGCTGTTCCCGCTGATAGGATTGGGGTTCTTTATGACAAAAATCGCGATGTTCCATCCAGCTTTCCAGACTCCAGGCGGAGCGGAATTCCTGTGCGCGCAGCAGGCGCGCTACCTAGCTGCCCAGGGCGAGTCGGTGGAGATCGTCACCTTGGGGTACGATCCGAAGATCTGGGCGGGAAGACTGGAAGGCATTCCAGTTCGGGTGGCTCCGAAACGGCACTGGTCTGACCCACTCTTTGGCTTTTCCCGGATGGCTAAGCTGCGGACGAGAGGGCGGCGAGCCGCAGGGAGGCTCGCAGGGTTCGAGGTCGCGGTGGCGCACAACTACCCATGTAGCGCCATACTGGGCTCGGCGGACCTGAAGCTTCGCAAAGTCTGGCAATGCAACGAGCCTCCACGAGGCCTGCACATGAGGGATGCGAACCCCCGTCTCACGCGACGGGTGGCGACAATGCCCCAGGATCTAGATACGAGCTCTGTCGAATGGAGAAAATGCCTACTTGATTACGACCAAGCTATCGAGCGGGGCCATTCCCTCGCAACGCGCGTCAAGCACGATCTGGAGCAGGTCGCAAGGTTGGACCACATCTACGCCATCAGCGAGTTCTCCCGCGACAACGCGCGGGCCATCTACGGGCGGTGCGGGCAGGAAGTGGTCTATCCGATGGTTCGCTTTCCTGAAGGAGGGAGGAACCGATCGGGCCTTAACCGCGCGGCGCTGAATGTGCTGGTCCACGGTCGTTTGGAAGTGCTCAAGAACATTGACACGGTCCTTCGCGGATTCGCCGCCTTCCATGCTTCAAATCCAGGCGCGAGGTTGCACATCGTCGGTGAAGGCGCGGCCGAGCACGATCTGAAGAGGCTGGCGAAGGAGCTGGTGCCAGAGGCAGTCACCTTCCATGGTTACCTTTCGAGCCGGGATCTTCAGGCGGTCTACGATCTGTGTGATGTCTTCGCGCTGCTCACGCTGGATGAACCCTTCGGCATGGTCTATCCCGAAGCCGCTGCCAAGGGCCTACTGCTGATCGGGCCGGACCATGGCGGGCCTTTCGAGATCCTGGAAGGCGGAAGGCTGGGCTGGTGCGTGGATCCCTTTTCCCCACAGGCGCTCTCTCAAGCCCTGGAAGAAGTGGTCCATCTCACGGATGCAGAGGTGGACCACCGCCGAGCTGAAGCCGATCGAGCGTGCCGCGCCCGGTTCTCGGAATCCGTGATCGGTCCTCAGCTTCGGCGGGTGATCCTAGAAGGCCACGATTGAGGCTTTTGGGAGCGTCAGAACTTCACGCCGAGTGCGTGGTCGCTGATCAGACTGGCTCTGATGTTCTTGCATGAAAACCTCAAGCAAGGTTATCGAGCTGATGCTGAAACCCGAATGGCGGCTGAGAATTTGGCGATGGTCGGCTTGCCGCCGATCAGGATGGGGTCCACTCGCCATCGCATGACATCCAGCTCCGCGCAGCGCGCGACTTCGACCGACGGCGCCATGAGCGCGTCCGCCGAGATGGGTGCGCCTTCGGTGTCCACCACGATCGCCACCACGATCGGCACATCCCGGCGGCCGGAAGCGCGTAGAAGCTTATTCAGCGCCTGTGATTTGAAGCGGATTCTCCCTGGAGCCACCGGAACTCTTAACGGGGCAATGGCTGCTTCCTGAATCGCCGGAATTTGCAAGAACCTTGATTCCGAATCCAAATCTCTCTCGCCGATTCGCTTCGCGACGGCTAGAACAGATTTGGTGTCGCCTGTGCTCGCAGCCTCGAACCCCAGGTAATCAAGGGCGTCTGTGCGCTTGGGGTCCAGCGTTAAGGAGGATTCGCACGCGGCCCTTCCTTCCTTGCTCTTGTCTTGCGCGAGCAGCGCATATCCAAGAGCGGCCCAAGCGTTGGCGTCCTTCGGAGACGCTGTGATCTGTTCGCGCGCGAAGCTTTCGAGTCCAGGCCAATCCTTGGCCGTGCTCAATTCGCCGCAGCGGCTGTTGAAATCCTTGGCGATGAGGGCGGGCGGATTCTGGATGGCGACCAGGGCTGGAAGCATCAGAACTTCACCCCCAGCACACCGTCCACGGTGGCTTGGGCGATGGGGTGGTAGCCGGGGCGGGCTGACTTGTAGATGTCGAGGGCTTTGGCCTTGCCTTCGGGCGTCTTGGCGAGGGCCTGGTAGAGCGGCACGATGAGCTTGCGGCGGCCGATCTCGATCATGTAGGCGCGCATGCGGGCGTCCGCGGGGGCGTAGCCGTGCTGGATGGCGAGCAGCAGCCACACATCCTCCACTTCGGCGTTGCCTTTCTCGGTGATGTGGAAGGCTTCATCGAGCGCCTTCATCTGGTCCAGGGTGAGCGTGTACGGCATGGCCAGCAGGAAGCGCAGGCGTTCCTGGGTGCTCCACTTGGCGTAGGGCAGGGCGTCGGTCTTGCCGTCCTTCAGCCAGGCGGCGGTGGCGGCGTCCACCTTGTCGAAGAGATCCGAATGCGGGTTGGGCACATCGGAAGGAAGCCCAGGCTGGTAGAGCCAGGCGTCCAGCGGGATCTGGGCGGCGGCCTTCTCGTTCAGCGGAAAGAGGTGGGCCTTCAAGTAGGCCGCGAAATCCTCGGTGGTGATGCTGTGGAAGGCGAAGTGATCCATGTAGCCGCGGAGGAACGCGTCGAAGCGCTTGCGGCCGAAGGTCTGCTCCAGCAGGCGCATGAAGATCGCGCCCTTCTCGTAGGGGATTTCGCTCAGGCTGTTGTCGGGGTCCTGGCCCTTCAGGTCCGGGCGAAGGATGGTCTGATCGGCCGGGAGATCCTTGATGAGGCCATTCAGCGTCTGGCGGCCCAGCACGGCCTGCATCTCCTCGTTGGCGCGGCCGTAGATGGCCTCGACGATGCGTCGTTCCACATAGGTGGTGAAGCCTTCGTTGAGCCACACATCGCCCCAGGTGGCGTTCGTAACGAGGTTGCCGCTCCAGCTATGGGCCAGTTCGTGGGCGACGAGTGAGACGAGGCTGCGGTCGCCCGCCAGGATCGTCGGCGTGGCGAAGGTGAGGCGCGGGTTCTCCATGCCGCCGTAGGGGAAGCTGGGAGGCAGCACGAGGATGTCGTATCGGCCCCAGCGGTAGGGGCCGTAGAGCTTCTCGGCGGCCTCGATCATCTTCTCCGTGTCCGCCAGTTCCCACGCGGCTTTGGGCAGCACGGAGGGCTCGCTCCACACGCCTGCGCGCTTGCCCAGCGGGTGGAAGTTGATGTCGCCCACCGCCAGCGCGATGAGGTAGGTGGGGATGGGCTTGTCCATCTTGAAGAAGTAGGTGCCCGTGCGACGGTTGCTCAAGTCCTGCTCGGCGCTCATGACGGCGCGGAGGTTCTTGGGCGTGTGGATGATCGCCGTATAGGTGACGCGGACGCCCGGGCTGTCCTGCATGGGGATCCAGGTGCGGCCGTAGATGCTCTCGCTTTGGCTGAAGAGGTAGGGGTCCTTCTTGCCCGCGGTCATGGAGGGTTCGAGCCACTGAAGGCCGCCGGCCGTGGGCTGGGTGCGGTAGGTGATCTGGACGCTTCCGGCGTCCTTGGGGAGTTCGATCTCCAATGGCGCGCCGAGGACCTTATCCTCCGCGCCGAGCTTGAAAGAGGCCGACGATAGCAGGTTGCCGTTGCCCGCCTGCACGCGCTCGATGACGAGGCCGTGGGTGTCCAGCACCAGCTTCGTGGCATCCGGCTTCTCGTGCTTCACGGTGAGGAGCGCGGTGCCGCGCAGTTCCTTCTTCGCGAAATCCACCGTGAGGTCCAAGCCGATGTGGGTGACGCGCAGCTCCTGGGGGTTGCCGTAGGAGTGGGGATCCACCGCCGGCGCGAGCTGAAGTGGCTTCTGGGCGCAGAGGCCAGGCACGATCGCGGCGGCGAGCAGAAGGGGCAGGGCGGGACGGAACATCGGCGCCTCCAGGGCAGGAAGCTCCAGCATGGATCATTGGGGCAAGAATCTGAACCCGTCTAAACCCCGTCGGTGGAACCGGGTCTATGCTGCAAGGCCCATCCTTGGAGATTTCATGCGCCGCCTGGAAACCTTCGGATTCATCCTCGCGCTGGTCGCGTTCGCGCCCTCCCTCTCCGCCCAGGACCCGGCTCCGCCGCCGCCCCAGGAACGGCCTCATCGCGGACCGGGCGACTTCCAGAAGCTCGGGCTTACGCCGGAGCAGCGGCAGCAGCTCCGGGAGATCCGCAGACAGTATCCGGATGATCCCAAGGCCCGTCGCAAGGCCGTGGAAGGCGTCCTCACGCCGGAGCAGCGGGACAAGCTGAAGGAATTGCGGCGGGAACGCCGCGAACGGCGTCGCGCCCCCCAGCCGCCTCCGTCTCAGCCCTGAGCCAGGGCCACCAGATCGCGCGCCACGCCTTCCGGCCCCGCGACCAGATCGCCGCTGGCCCGCCAGGCGGTGTCATTCCCACGCCAGTCAGTGATGACGCCTCCGGCCTCGACCACCAGCAGCGCGCCGGCCGCGAAGTCCCAGGGTTTGAGCCCGAGTTCAAAGAAGCCGTCGAAGAGCCCCGCCGCCGTGTGCGCGAGATCCAGCGCGGCGGAACCCGCCCGGCGCAGACCCTTGGCGCGGCGCAGAGAAGCCTCGAAGACGGGCATGAATTCCGCGAGGCGCGGCGTCATTTGATAGGCGAAGCCGAGCGAAAGGAAGGCGCCGTCGAGGCTTGCTTGCGTCGAGACCGCCATGGGCTTCCCATTCCAGAACGCGCCCTGGCCGCGCGCCGCCGTGAAGCAATCGCCCCGCAGCGGGTCCAGGATGCAGCCCACGCGGCCTCCCTGGTCGTCCTCCAGCCCGATGCTCACGCACCAGTGGGGAAAGCCCTGCACGAAATTGAGCGTGCCATCCAACGGGTCCACCACCCATCGCAACTCGCCGCCGCCGGAGGCGCCGGTCTCCTCGCCGAGAAAGCCGTAGCCGGGGCAGCGCGCATCCAACACGGCGCGGATGGCGGCTTCGCTTTCCTTGTCGGCGACGCTCACGAGGTCGTGCTTGGTCTTCTCGCTGATCTGACCCGGCTCCAGACGCCGGAAGTGTTTCATCAGCACCGCCGCGCCCGCCTGGGCCGCGGCGATGGCGGCTTCGAGTTCCCGATCAAGCATGGATGGACTCCGGCAGCAGGTCGGCGAAGACGAAGCCATCCCGCGCGACGACTTCGCCGCGCGTGATCGCCACAGGGTGCTGGAACATGGGGCCGTCCCAGGCAAAGGAATGGAATTCGCCCCGCTCGCCGCAGGGGTCCACGGAAGGCGGCAACTCGGCAAGCAGCGCGGCGTCGAAGTCGCGGCCCGCGAAGGAGGCATCGAGTTCCTTCGGATTCACGCAGGTGAGCGTGGCCTTCAATCCGCCCGCGATCATCTCCCGAGCGAGATCCGTAGTGGGGCGTCCCCAGAGCGGGAACAGTGGCCGCAGACCCGTGTTCTTCAGCTTCTCGACGCGATAGGCGCGGATATCTTCCAGGAAAAGGTCGCCGAAGGCGATGACCTCGATGCCTTCGGCGACGGCCTTCGCGCAGGCTTCGCCCATGGCGGCTTCGTAGGCCTCGTTGGAACAGGGATAGGGGATGTCCACTTTCCAAAGGGGCAGACCGGCCGCCGCGGCCTGGGCTTCCAGCAAGGATTCCCGGACGGCGTGCATGGCCACCCGCTCGAAGGCGCGGTTGATCGTGGTCAAGAGCCCGACCACCTCCACCTCCGCTTGGTGTCGCAGAACATGAAGACTCCAGGCGGCATCCTTGCCGCTGGACCAGGAAAGAAGCGCGCGCGGTTTCATCCTTCCAGCATAGGGCTCGCAAAACCTGACCGTGGGGGTAAACTATCTGCGCGGAGCGGCCATGCCGAAGGTCATCAACATCGAACCCACCCCCAATCCGGACGCGCTGAAGTTCATCGTCCAGAAGCCTTTGCTCAAGATGGGCACCCGCAGCTTCAAGGATTTCGGCTCGGCGGTGGGCGATCCGCTGGCCAGCTCCATCTTCGCGCTCGGCAAGGTGACGAGCGTGTTCTACATGGACCGCTTCGTCACCGTGAACAAGGAGAGCGGCGCGGAGTGGAGCGACCTCATTGATCCCATCTGCGAGACGGTCGAGGATCTGAAGGTTGAGGAGGAAGGCACGGGCGACGCGGGTCCGGCCTTGAGCGGCGCGAACGCGGACGAGAAGCTCGCGAAGATCAACGCGCTGCTGGATTCCCGCATCCGTCCGGGCCTCGCGGGCGACGGCGGCGGCCTGGAGATCATCAGCTTCGATGGCGAGACGCTCCAGATCAGCTACCACGGCGCCTGCGGCTCCTGCCCCAGCTCCATCAGCGGAACCCTGCGCTACATCGAGGGGATGCTGCAGGAGGAAGTGGATCCGGCTCTGCGCGTGATCGCGTACTAAGGCCCAAGCGGAGCCTATGGCTGGGCATGGCGCAGTATCTCTGTCCCAAGGGGACAGAGCGGAGGTGGACCCGACTCTGCGCGTGATCGCGTACTGAGGCAGGCTGGAGACTGGAGGCTGGAGGTTCAAGCGGGTGCGGCCTTCGGCCGCGACCTTCCATCTCCAGCCTGTTTTTTCACACGCGTTCGGCTCCCGTCCTATACTGGGGATCGTCCCTGGAGCCGTCGTTGAGCAAGCACTCCCCGGAAGGAAAACCGAAGGAGCCCAAGCTGAACTCCCCATCCGGCGCGTTCTCCATCGCCGGGGATGAGCACTTCGCGGCGCTGAGCGAGCTGCTGGACCGGGTGACCATGGACAGCACCCAGCTCTTCGACCATTGCCTCAACCTGCTGGTGGCTCAGCTCAAGGCCCAGCGGGCCATCATGACGCGCATCACGGACCTGGGCTTCGAGCCCTTCTGGTGGGCGCACGATCCGGAAGTGACGATGGGCGGCGCGGTGGAAGCCGATTGCGCCGGCCTCAGCGCGCGGGTGATGGACCACCCGCGGCGCGCGCTCGTGGTGCGCAACATCCAGGAAGACCCGCAGTGGGCTCAGGACGCGGAATGCAAGCGCCTGGGCATCGGAGCTTTCATCGGCATGGCGTTGCGGGAGAACGGCCAGACGACGGGCGTCCTCTCCGTTCACTTTCCCGCGGCGCGCGCGTTCACCAAGGGCGAGCTCGCGCTCGTGAACGCGGTGGTGAACCTCCTCAGCAAGACGCTCGAAGTGGAGTCCCTGCGCGCCGAACTGCGCATGACCAAGGACGCCCTGGATCTCACCTCCGCCGTGGTGGAGGACAGCGCGCTTCAAAGCGGCCAGACGGGCCTGCCGAATGTCCGCTACCTGGATGTGTGGCTCAAAGCCAACCTCTACATGGCGCGCCGCAAAGGCGAAGGCATGGCGGTGCTGGTGTGGAAGCTCTTCAAGAGCGACGACGCCAAGGGGCTTCAGAGCCTGATGAACGCCTTGCGCGGCGAGGATCTGCTGGTGGACATCGGCCGCGACCAGGTGCTCGCGCTGCTGCCCCGCACGGAGATGGGCGGCGTCTTCGCCATGATGGATCGCCTGGAGCCGTGGCTCGGCAAACGCCATATCGGGGCGACGCTGTGGCATCCCAAGTTGGACGATCCTCAACTGCAGCGAGCCCTGGCCCGCGCCCAGGAAGCCCTCAAGACCGCCGATGGCGGCCCCGGCCTTTACTGGAAGCTGCTGCCGGAAGGTTGAACCCGGCCCATCGTTTCGCCGCCGCGCGAATGGCGAACGCGCGCTTCAGGACACCACGGACATGCTCTTCGACTCCCCCTCCACCTTCGGCCGCGCGTTTCGCATCCTCAGTTTCGGGGAGAGCCACGGCGCGGCGGTGGGGGTGGTGCTGGATGGGGTGAGGCCGGGCCTGCCCTTCGAGGTGGAGGCGATCCAGGCGGAGCTTGACCGGCGGCGGCCGGGACAATCGGATCTCGTCACGCCGCGGAAGGAAGCGGACCGGGTGCAGGTGCTCTCCGGCGTTTTCGAAGGCAAGACGACGGGCCATCCCATCGCGCTCGCGGTGTTCAACGAGAACCAGCGCTCGTCCGACTACAAGGCGATCACCGAATTGTTCCGGCCTGGGCACGCGGATCTCACCTACGACCGCAAGTACGGCATCCGCGATCCGCGCGGGGGTGGACGCAGCAGCGGGCGCGAGACGCTCGCCCGCGTGGCGGCGGGCGCGTGGGCGAAGCGGCGGCTGGCGGAGCAGGGCGTCACCATCCGCGGCTTCAACCGCGAGATCGGCGGCATCGCCGGAAACAAGGTGGATTGGCCCTTCGTTGAGGCGAATCCGCTTCGGGTCGCCGATCCTGATGCGTTCGAAGCGCAGAAAGCCGCCGTGGAAGCGGCCCGGAACGAGGGCGATTCGGTTGGCGGGGTCTGCGAGGTGTGGATCGAGGGCCTGCCCATCGGCCTCGGCGATCCCACCTTCGCCAAACTGGACGCGCTGCTCGCCTACGCGATGATGAGCATCGGCGCGGTGAAGGGCGTGGAGCTGGGCGCGGGGTTCGAGAGCGCGCGGCGGCGGGGCAGCGAGAACAACGATCCCCTCGCCCCCGAAGGGCCGTTGAAGAACGACGCGGGTGGCACCCTCGGCGGCATCAGCACCGGCGCGCCGGTGGTCGTGCGGCTCGCCGTGAAGCCCACCAGCTCCATCTCCAAGACCCAGCGGACCGTCACCAAGGAAGGCGAGGCCGCCGAGATCAGCACCAAGGGCCGCCACGATCCCTGCATCGCGCCCCGCATCGTGCCCGTGGCCGAGGCCATGGCCGCCATCGTCATCTACGACGCCTGGCTGACTCAGCAGGCGCTGAAAGAAGGCTCCGTCGCGGCCGCGACCGAGTGGGACTGGGAGGCGGTCGAAAAGATTTCCGACGGGGGTTGACAATATGGTTCGGACTCCTAATTATTAAGCATCCCACGAGGATGCCATGCCCCGCGCCTTCCCCAGAGACCCCGAGCAAGCCCCGGCCCGCAAGCTTGTGGCGGGCTTGGCGAAGCTGGGCCTGGCGATCCGCAGCCAGGCGTGGCAGGAAGCGAGCCGTAGCGGCCTGACGCCCACCCAGGGCCAGATGCTCGGGCTCCTGGCCGCCTCCGAAGGCCCCCAACGGCTTTCCCATCTGGCCGCGGAGCTGGGCGTGACCGCCGCCACAGCCAGCGAATCCTTGAGCGCCCTCGTGGACAAGGGTCTGGCCTCCAAGCGCCCCGATCCGGATGACCGGCGGGCGGTGGCCATCGCGCTCACTCGCAAAGGCCGCGAAGAGGCCGCCAAGGCCGCGGAATGGCCGGACTTTCTCCTTGCCGGGGCCAGGGCGCTTTCGAGCGTGGAGCAGGAAGTGTTCCTGCGCGGCGTGTTGAAGATGATCCGCGACCTGCAAGAGCGCGGCTTCATCGCGCCCTCGCGGCTCTGCCTCACCTGCGTTCACTTCCGTCCCTTCGCGCACCCGGGCGACAAGGCCCCGCACCATTGCGCCTTCGTGGACGCGCCCTTCGGCGGCGGAGACTTGCGCCTCGATTGCGCGGACCACGCTCCAGCACCCGATGCCCAGGCCGACGCGGCCTGGCGACGCTTCTGTTCCCAAGGGGCCTAACCGCCCCGTTTCTCTCCACCTTTCCCGGCTCCTTCCGGAGCCCTGCACGGAGTCCGCCATGAAATGCATCCCGCTGCTCGGCAGCTTGGCCCTCGGCCTGTCCCTGCACGCCCAATCCCCCCGCGTCCCTGGATACGAAATGGGCGCGGCCAGCCTGTCCCGGTCGCCCCTCACGGTGGAAGACCTTCACCGCATGGAGGAGGCGATGCTCTTCAGCGACGAGGATGTGAAGTACCTCCGCATGTCCAAGCCCATCCTCGCGGATCAGACGGACGCCATCCTCGATGTCTGGTACGGCTTCGTCGCCTCCAAGCCCCAGCTCCTCGACGCGTTCGTGGACCGCCGGACCGGCAAGCCCGACGGGGCCTATCTCGCCGCCGTCCGCAAGCGCTTCGGGCAGTGGATCCTGGACACCGCCGACGCGCGCTATGACCAGGGCTGGCTGGATTGGCAGCAGGAGATCGGCCGCCGCCACGCCCGGGCCGGGAAGAACCGCACGGATCACGCCCACGCCGCGCCCGTCGTCCCCTTCCGCTACCTCGCTCCGCTGGTGATTCCCGTCGTCACCACCTTGAAGCCCTTCCTCGCGAAGAAGGGCGCGAGCCCCGAAGAGGTCGAGAAGATGCAGCAGGCGTGGCTCAAGGCCACGCTCCTTCAGGTGACGCTGTGGAGCCAGCCCTATGTCCGCAAGGGCGACTACTGAGCGCGCGCTCCCGGGGCAACTTGTGCTTTCCCGCACGGGCCGTTGGGAGGACAATGCGGGGTTGGAGACGGTCCGGCGGCCCAAGGCCGCCGGGCGCTCCATGAAAGGTTCCATGGAGCCCGTCCTTCTCAGCTTCCACGCGCCCGTCCACGAGCTGGATCTCGTGGGACGGCAGGTGGTGCGGGAGGGTCTCGCCGCCCGCATGCGGGAGTGGCAACGCGGATCCGGCGCGGAGGAACTGGTCTATTTGGCGACCTGCCAGCGGGTCATGTGGATGTTCTGGGGCGGCGATTCCAAGCGCCTCAAACCGCTGGAAGCGGCCGTGCGCTACGAGGGTGACGCGGCCCTGGAGCATCTCCTCGCCCTGTCCGCGGGGCTCGAAAGCGCCAATCTCGGAGATCGGGAGATTCCGGATCAAATGCGCGACGCCCTCTCCCAGGCGCGGGAGATCGGCTCCGCCGGCGAAGAGGCGCAAGCCGCGCTGGAGGATGTGATCCGCGAAGGCCAGCGACTCCGGGCGCGCCTCGGCATGGCGGACGGCAGCATCAGCGTGGCCACCGCCGCCCTCAAGCACCTGGCGGACGCGTTGCCGGAAGGCGCATCCATCGTGGTGGTCGGTGTCGGCCCCATGAGCCAATACCTCGCGGCGCGGCTCCCGGAGCGGGGTTTCAAGGTGACGCTCGCCAACCGCACGCTTTCGAAAGCCCAGGAACTGGCGGATGAATTGGGCCTCCAGCGAGTCATTCCGCTTTCCCATCTGCAACGCAATCCCGATGGTTTCGACGCGCTCGTGACGGCGACGGCCAGCCCCACGCCGCTCTTCACGCTGGAAGCCTGGGGCGGCCTGCCCAAGCGCGCCCCGTTGCGCATCCTCGATCTGGCGCTGCCGGTGGATTCGGAAGCGGCGCTGGAGCAGTTGCCGTGGGTCCACCGCCTGGATCTCGGCGTCTTCCTCGCCGAAACCGCCACGGCCCGCGCCCAGCGCGCGGAGGCCGCCCTCAAGGCGGAGCCCATCCTCGCGGGCGCCGCGGCCCGCTTGAAGCGCCGCGCGGAGATGCGGACGAAGAAGCGCGAGCTGCGCGATGCCCAGGACCGCCTCAACGGCGCGTGGGATCGTCTGGAACACGAGGCGCTCGGCGGCCTGTCCACTTTGTCCGACGAACAGAAAGCCTTCATCCGCGATTTGCTCCAACGGGGCCGCACCCTCGCGCATCGGGCTCTCGTCCAAGGCGGCAAGCCCGAAGAACACCTCGCCAATGTCGCCGAGATCCTCCAGTTGGGGGCGTCTTGAAGCGAGTGGTCGTCGCCACGCGGGGGTCGGAACTGGCGAAGGCCCAGGCCGCGCCCTTGGTGGATCATCTGCGCGCCAAAGGCTACGAGATCAGTTGGCGGCTCTTCACCACGAGCGGCGATCAGTGGCTCGAAGGCCCGCTGGACAAGGCCGGGGGCACGGGCTTCTTCACCAAGGAGCTGGAAACCGCGCTGCTCGCGAAGGAAGCGGACCTGCTCATCCACAGCCTGAAGGATGTGGCGCTGGATCGGCCTGAAGGCATCGTCACCGCCTGCATCCCCGAGCGCGAAGATCCTTCCGACTGGTTGATCCTGCGCCCGGACGCGCCGCCGAACCCCGTGATCGGGACAAGCGCCGTGCGCCGCGAACGCCTGCTCAAGGCCGCGATGCCGGAGGCGTCCTTCACCTGGCTGCGCGGCAATGTGCCCACGCGGGTGCAGCGCGTGAAGGACGGCGTCCTCCGCGACGCGCCCCTCCACGGCGCGGTGCTGGCGGGCGCGGGCCTGCGGCGGTTGGGCCTCGACCTTTCCGGCCTCCGCTTCAAACCCCTCCGCTTCGAGCAGCTCCTGCCCGCGCCAGGGCAGGGCGCCTTGCTCGCCGAGACGCGGGCGGATCGGCCTGATCTCCTGGAAGCCTTCGCGGATCTCAACGATGCGATGACGGTGAAGGCCATCTGGTTGGAGCGCCGCGTGCTTCGCGGGCTTGGCGGCGGTTGCCAGCAGCCCCTCGGCGCCCACGCGGAGCCCCTGGAAGGGGGCGGCTTCCGCCTCCGCGCCGCCTATGCGGGTGAAGATGGCATCCGCCGGGCTCTCGCCGAAGGCGACGATCCTGCCATGCTGGTGGAAGCCGTGCTCCGCCAGTTGGAGGTCCCATGCGCCTAGCCCTTTCCAGGCCCGAGCATCACCCGCTGGCCCAGGCCGCGCGGGACGCGGGCTGGCAGCCGGTGCCCTACTTCCCGACCCACATCCAGACCACGGGCAATCCGCCGCCGGTGCGGGTGAACCGCGCCACGGCGGTGCTCGTCTTGAGTCCCGCGGGCGCGGAAGCCGCCGCGTGGTGGTTGCCGGAAGGCACGACCGTCCTCGCCACAGGCGAAGGCACCGCCGCTGCGCTGGACCGGCCCGGCCTCGAAGTCGTCGCGCCCGAGCAACCCAAGGCCGAAGCGTTGTGGGACCTCCTCCAGAAGCGCTATCCCGATGGCGGCGAATTCCTCTTGGTGCGCGGTCACCGCTCGCGGGAAGCCCTCGAAAAACTCTCCACCGGCACCAAGTGGGAAATCCATTCCTGGATCACCCACGCGGAAGTGGTGTCCAGCCCCATCGCGCCCTTGCCGCCGGTGGACGCGGTGCTGGCCCTCAGCCCCGTCCAGGCTCTCGCCTTCCTCGAAGTGGACGGCGGCGTGAAGCGCTTCGCCTGGGGCGAGACCGCCGCGAAAATTTTCGCCGAAGCGGGTCATCCCGCCGACGCCGTGTGCGAGCCCAAGGCCGAAGCCCTCAAGGCGATGCTGGAAGCTCACCGCGCCTGAACGCCCGCTCCACCGATTTTTGATTTTTGAAACAGGCCCATGATGCTCAACCGTTCCCGCCGTCTCCGCGCCACCCAGGCTTTGCGCGACCTCGTCGCCGAGACCGATCTCCGTCCGCGGCATTTCGTGCAGCCCTACTTCGTGCAACCTCAGGAAGGCGAAGCGCCCATCGCGAGCCTGCCCGGCATCGCGCGCACGGGACCTGAAGCCACCTGCCGACAGGTGGAAGCGGATTTGAAGAAGGGCCTGCGAAGCGTGCTTCTCTTTGGCGTGCCCGAAGGCAAGGACGCCGACGCGCACCGTTCCCACGATCCCGAAGGCATCGTCCCCAAAACCGTCGCCGAACTGAAGAAGCGCTTCGGCCAGGACCTCGTCGTGATGACGGATGTCTGCCTCTGCGCCTACACGGATCACGGCCACTGCGGCCTCGTGAAGGATGGCGCCGTCGTCAACGATGAAAGTGTGGCCGTGCTGGCGGAGATGGCCCTCGTCCATGCCCGCGCCGGGGCGGATCTCGTCTCGCCCAGCGACATGATGGACGGCCGCGTGGCCGCCATGCGCGTGCGCATGGACGAGGAAGGCTTCCAGAACACGGGCATCCTCGCCTACGCCATCAAGCACGCGGGCGCCTACTACGGCCCCTTCCGTGATGCCGCCGACAGCAGCCCCAAGTTCGGCGACCGGCGCACCTACCAGATGGACCCGCGCAACGCCCGCGAGGGGCTCCGCGACGCGCTGATGGATCTGGAGGAAGGCGCCGACGCGCTCATGGTGAAGCCTGCGCTGCCGAACCTGGATCTCGTCTACCGCCTGCGCGAGGCCTGCCACGCGCCCATCTTCGCCTACCATGTGTCCAGCGAGTTCAGCACCGTGAAGGCCGCCGCCGAGCGCGGTTGGGTGGATGGCGACGCGCTGATGTTCCAGCATCTCCTCGCCATCCGCCGCGCCGGCGCCGACGCCATCGTCACCTACGCCGCCCGCGAAGCGCTCCAGAAGGGCTGGGTGAACTGATGTGTTTATCCGCAGATTACGCCGATCACGCAGATTGAACAGCAGCGTGTAATCGGCGGAATCTGCGAAATCTGCGGATGATTTAAGGGTTTTTGAATGACTAACGAGTCCTTGTTCCAAGAAGCTCTGACGCACTTCCCCGGCGGGGTGTCTTCGCCGGTGCGGGCCTTCCGCGCGGTGGGCGGGACGCCGAAGTTCTTCCGCCGCGCGGAGGGCGCCTGGTTCAAGGACGAGGATGGGGTCCGCTTCCTCGACCTCTGCATGAGCTGGGGCCCGCTCATCCTCGGCCACGCGCACCCCGACATCCTCACGGCGGTGCAGGAGGCCATGCGCGAAGGCCTCACCTTCGGCGCCCCTTCGCGGCGGGAACTGGCGCTGGCCCGGCGCATCAAGGAGATGGCGCCCTTCATCGAGAGGATGCGCTTCGTCTCCTCGGGCACCGAGGCCGTCATGTCCGCCATCCGCGCGGCGCGCGGCTTCACGGGCCGCACGCACATCCTCAAATTCGAAGGCTGCTACCACGGTCACGCCGACGCGCTGCTGGTGAAGGCCGGCAGCGGCCTCGCCACCTTTGGCGAGCCCACCAGCGCGGGCGTGCCTGAATCCGTCGCGAGCCTCACCCAGGTGGTGCCGCTGGATGACCTCGAAGCTCTCGACAAGGTCTTCCTCATGTACGGCGATGAGCTGGCCTGCGCCATCATCGAGCCCATCCCCGCCAACAACGGGCTCCTGTTGCAGGATCTCTCCTTCCTCAAGCGCCTGCGCGAGCTGTGCGCGAAGCACGGTGCGCTGCTCATCTTCGACGAGGTCATCAGCGGCTTCCGCGTGGGCCCCGGCGGCGCGGCGGAGCTCTACGGCATCACGCCGGACATCGTCACCTACGGCAAGATCATCGGCGGCGGCATGCCTGTGGGCCTCTATGGTGGCCGCAAGGATGTGATGGGCGTCGTGTCGCCGGATGGCCCCGTCTATCAGGCGGGCACGCTCAGCGGCAATCCCGTCGCCATGGCCGCCGGCCTCGCGACGCTGGAACGCCTCACGCCCGCGCTCTACGCGGACCTAAGGCACAAGGGCGCGACCTGGGCCAAGGCCTTCGAGTGCATCCCCGGCCTCCACTGCCCCCACGCGGGAAGCCTGCTCTGGCCCCTCTTCCAGCTCGGCGTGAAGCGCGCCGACCGCGTGGAGAGTGGTTCCATCGCGCAGTTCAACAAGCTGCACAAGCTCATGCTCGATCACGGCGTCTACCTCGCCCCCAGCGGCTACGAAGTGGGCTTCCTCAGCGCCGCCCACGGCGACGCCGAGCTGGCGAAGTTCGAAGCGGCGGTGGATTCCGTCGCGAAGGCTTTTTAAATGCATCCACAGATTCCACAGATGACACAGATTTTTGGTTCGCCTTGGCCAATCTGTGGAATCGGTGAAATCTGTGGATGGCAGTTTCTGGAGTCCTGATGCAGCCGCTTCTCCGCGTCCTGAACGGTGAAACGCTCGACAAGCCGCCGGTGTGGTTCATGCGGCAGGCGGGGCGTTTCTTGCCGGAGTACCGCGCGCTGCGGGCGAAGGCCAGCTTCGAGCAGCTGCTCTACGACGCGGACCTCAGCGCGGAAGTGACGCTCCAGCCCATCCGCCGCTTCCCGCAACTGGACGGCGCCATCATCTTCAGCGACATCCTCGTCATCCTGCAGGCCCTGGGCTGCGGCGTGACGATCCCGGAAGGCGGCCCGCGTCTGGCGAAAACGCTGGATCAGATTGATGTGAACACGCCGCTGGACGAGTCGGTCTTCGAGCCCGTGCAGGTAGCTATCCGGAAGGTGAAGGCCCAGCTCCCGCCCCATGTGGCCATGCTCGGCTTTGCGGGCGCGCCGTGGACGCTGCTGGCTTATGGTCTGGAAGGGAAGGGCTCCAAGACCTGGTCCCGCGCCAAGGCCTTCCTGCACCAGGAGCCCGCTAAAGCGCAGGCGTGGCTCGAACGCCTCGCGGACATCTCGGCGAAGCTGCTGAACCTGCACATCGGCGCCGGCGCGCAGGCCGTGCAGCTCTTCGACACCTGGGCCGGCGAGCTGGATCCGGAGGACTACCGGGCCTTCGCGCTGCCTGCCGCCTCGCGCACGCTTCAGCAGGTGAAGGGCGCGCCCAAGCTCTTCTTCGCCCGCAACGGCCATCTTGAGCCCGCGCTGGCGTCGCTGCCCTGCGAAGGCCTTGCCGTGCCTTGGCAGTTGGACATGCTTGAAGCGCGCCGCGCCTTCCCGAGCAAGGTGCTGCAAGGCAACCTCGACCCCATCGCGCTCCTCGCGGGCGCGCCCACCGCGCGGCGCAAGGCGCGCGCGATCGTGGACGCCATGAAGGGCGCGCCCCACATCTTCAACCTGGGTCACGGCCTCGTGCCCGAGACCGACCCCGCCGTGCTGGCCGAAGTCATCGCGGAAGTGAAAGCATGAAACCGCAGATTCCGCAGAAGACGCAGATTGAAAAGCCCGCATTCAATCTGCGTGAATCTGCGAAATCTGCGGTTAAAACTCAAAGCGATTCTTAATCCATGCCCACTCTCGCCGAACTCATCCAGCGCTACGACAAGCCGGGACCGCGCTACACGGCCTATCCGATGCCGCCCGTGTGGAACGAGCATCTGCCTGAGTCGGATCTGCTGGAGGCGCTGAAGCGCGCCAACGCGGACCCGTCGCCGCTGAGCCTCTACGCGCATCTGCCCTTCTGCCGCCGCCGCTGCGCCTACTGCGGCTGCAATGTGGTCGTGAGCCCGCATTACGATCCGGTCGGCGCCTTCCTCGACAGTCTGGAGCGCGAGGCGGATCTGTGGGCGAAGCACCTGCCGGACCGCCG
The DNA here is from genome assembly GCA_964472275.1 of uncultured Solibacteraceae bacterium. Taxonomy (GTDB): domain Bacteria; phylum Acidobacteriota; class Holophagae; order Holophagales; family Holophagaceae; genus JAFDVN01. Next base: position 74,491 of record CAYYJN010000002.1, on the reverse strand, counting down.
CGCGGTCATCCAGATGCACTGGGGCGGCGGCACGCCCACCTACCTCACGGTGCCGGACCTGCAAAAGACCTTCGACCTCATCACGCGCCGCTTCGAGCTGTTGCCCGGCGCGGAGGTGTCGCTCGAAGCGGACCCGACCTTCCTCACCGACGATCAGCTTCCCGCGCTGCGGAGGATGGGCTTCAACCGTGTCTCCTTCGGCGTGCAGGATCTCGACGAGGATGTGCAGGCCCTCATCACCCGCGGCCAGACCTGGGACCAGACGCTCGCGGCCGTGAAGCAGGCGCGGACTGAAGGCTTCGAAGGCGTGAACCTCGACCTCGTCTACGGCCTACCGGGCCAGACCCATGCGACTTTCCGCCGCACGCTGGAAGAGACGCTGGAATTGAATCCGGATCGTCTCGCGGTCTACGGCTTCGCGTACCTGCCCGCGATGCTCCCCTACCAGCGCAGCATCCCGGAAGAGAAGCTGCCCAGCCCCGAGCAGCGCCTCGATCTATTGCTGCTGGCCTCGGAGCTGCTGGAGAAGGCGGGCTATGTGGCCGTGGGCATGGATCACTTCGCGCATCCCGACGATCCGCTCGCGCAAGCCGTGCACGATGGCCGCCTGACGCGCAACTTCATGGGCTACGCGGTGAAGGGCGGAAGCGACATGGTCTCGCTCGGTCCCAGCGCCATCAGCGACATCGGCGGCGTCTACCACCAGAACGACAAGATCCTCAGCCGCTGGGAGTCGGCAGTCAACGAAGGCCGCTTCGCCATGTCCAAGGGGCTCGTCTGCACGCGGGAGGACCTCATGCGCCGCTGGGTCATCCACCAGCTCATGGGCCGCTTCGAGTTGCGCTGGGACGCAGTCCGCTCCCGCTGGGGCGTGGGTGCCGAACACTTCGGCGACGCGCTGAAGCAGTTAGAGGCCGAAGTCCCGAATGGGGTCGTGGAGATGAACGAGGACGGCGTCTTCGTGACCGAGTTCGGCAAGCGCTTCGTCCGCAACCTCGTCATGCCCTTCGACGCCTACCTGCCGGGCTTCGCGGGGAAGGCCGCCTTTTCGAGGACGGTATGAAGCCCGACACCGCCATCCTCCTACTCAACCTGGGCGGGCCTGTGAACCTGGACCAGGTAGAGCCCTTCCTCTACAACCTTTTCGCGGATCGCGAGCTGATCCGACTTCCCGGGCCCGCGTGGTTTCAGCCCACCTATGCGCGCGGCATCGCGAAAGTGCGCACCAAGGCCGCGCAAGGCCGCTACGCCGAGATCGGCGGTGGTTCGCCGTTGTTGGCGGTCAGCGCGGCCCAGGCCGCGGGGTTGCGCGCGCGCCTGCGCGCCGCCGGGCGCATCGAGCCCGTGAAGCTGCTCTTCCGCTACACCCAACCGCGCGCGGCGGGCCTGCTGAAGGCGCTGAAGCGCGACGGCATCACGAAGCTGCTGCCTGTCACCCTCTATCCCCATGACTGCCGCGCGACGACGGGCTCCAGCCTGCGCGAGCTGCAACGCGAGGCCCAGGCGCTCGGCCTCGAAGTCCTGCCTGGCGTGGATTCCTACGCGACGGATGAAGGCTACCTCGCGCCTCTCGTCGAGGGCATCCGCGCCGCGCTGGAGGAGCACCCCTACGCGACGGTGATCTTCAGCGCCCACAGCCTGCCCATGAAGCAGATCGAGGCGGGCGATCCCTACGAGCGCGAGATCAAGGCGACGGTGAAGGCGCTCAAGGCGCGCATCGGCGACACGCCCGGAGGCTGTGTGCTGGCCTACCAGAGCCGCGTCGGACCCATCCGATGGTTGTCGCCTTCGCTGCGTTCGACGCTCAAGACCTTCGCGGGGCGCGATGTGATCATCGTGCCCATCAGCTTCGTGAGCGAGCATATCGAGACCCTTCACGAGCTGGACATCCAGTACCGCCAGCTCGCGGAGAAGGTTGGCATCAAAGCCTACATCCGCGTGAAGACGCCGGGCACGCATCCCGCGTATCTCGACGGCCTCTTCCGGCGGACGATGGAGGCGCTGTCGTGAAGGGCCACGGGCCGCGGGCCGCGGGCCTCGGGGACAACGCAGTCCGCAATTTTCCGGTGGCCCGAGGTCCGAAGTCCGGGGCCCGCGCGCGGAGCGCGCGATGACCACGCTCGTTCTCGGCGGCGGCATCAGCGGGCTTCTGGCCGCGTGGCACCTTCAACGCCGGGGCGAGTCGGTGGAAGTGTGGGAGGCGCAAGAGACGCCAGGCGGATGGGTGCAAACGCTGCCCTGGGATGGCGGCTATGTGGAGCGCGGACCTCAGGGCGTGCTGGTGGCGCCGGGGTCGGCGACGGAGCGCCTGTTCCGCGATCTGGATCTCGAAACCCGCAGCCCCGGCCATGGCGCGCGGTGGGTGGGGAAGGGCGGGTCGCTCATCCCGGTGCCCGCGAAGCCGCAAGGCATCTTCACGACGAAGCTGATGCCGCTTCCGGCGCGGCTGCGGCTGTTGGGGGAGCCCTTCGTTCCTGCCCGGGGCGCGGAACCGGAAGAGTCCCTCTCCGCCTTCATCGCGCGGCGCATGGGCCGGGGAGCGGCGGAACATCTCCTGCCCGCGATGGTGGCTGGCATCCTCGCGGCACCGGCGGAAGTCCTGTCCGTGGACGCCCTTCCCAAGCTGCGGCAGTGGGAAGCGAAGGGCTCCCTCTTCAAGGCGCTGCGTTCCGAACCCCGGAGCGAGCTCAGGATTCCCAAAGGGGGCATGGGCGCCTTGACGAAGGCGCTCGCCGCTCGGGTCCAGGTCCGTTGCGGACTCAGGGCGGATCGCGTGGAGCCGGTCGCGGCAGGTTGGCGCGTGACGGGCGGCGGCGGGACGCGCCTCGTGGATCGCGTCGTGCTCGCGTGCCCGGCCTTCGAGGCCGCGCGCCTGCTGGATCCCATCGCGCCCCAGAGCTCGGCCGCGCTCGCGGCCATGCCTTACACGAGCGTCCGCCTCTTCCACAGCCGCCACGCGCCGCTGGCGCCGTTGAAGGATGGCTTCGGCTTCCTCATCCATCCGCCGGAAGAGAAGGGGCTGCTCGGCGCGTTGGTTCCGAGCTGGATGGATCCCGCCTGCGCGCCCGAAAGCGTCATGCAGCTCCGCAGCTTCATCGGCGGAGCGTTTCCCACAAGCCCGGATCTGGCGTCCTGGCCGGGCGTGCTGACGGCTCTGCGACGCTGGGCGCCCGGCCTCGCGGATGCGGCCGCCACGCGCGAGGAGCGGGCGGATCGCGCGATTCCGCGTCCCGAACTCGGTCACCGCGCGCGGCTCGCCCAAGCGCTGGGCGGGCTCCCGGCTGGAATGGACTGGGTCTCCAACGCGCGTTTCGGCCCAGGCGTCCGCGATGTGGTCGAAGGCCTCGAAGGCTGGGCATAATTGCGGTCCAACCCATCCGGAGGAATCATGCGCCGCGCGTTCCTGATCTTCGCGATCCCGGCTCTGCTCTCTGCCCAGGGCGCTTCCGAAGCCCCGAAGGCTGAAGTCAAAACCGGCCTCGCCATCGAGCACTACGAGCTGACGGGCGAATCATCCGACTTCAAGGTGGCGCCCGACACCAAGATCCTCGCCTGGGTGCGCGTCTCCGGCATCACGGATGGCGGTGTCACCGTCGTCTTCCTCAAGGATGGCCAGGAGAAGTCGAAGGTGGATCTGAAAGTGCCCCACTCGCCCTATCGCACCCGCGCCTACCGCACCTTCCGCAAAGGCGATGACGGCGCCTGGACCGTGAAGGTGGTGGGAGCGGATGGCATGGCCCTTGGATCCGCGGACTTCAAGGTGACCGTCGAGGCGGGGGACGCGAAGTAATGCGCTTGCAGACCCTTCTCCTGACAGCCATCTGCACCGCGCTTGCCGCCCAAACCCCGCCTCCAGCGCCCAAGCGCCCCTGGTCGGACAAGGCGAGCCTGAGCTTCGTCTCCGTGGGAGGCAACGCGCAGTCCCAATCCTTCGGCTTCTCCAACGAATACAAATACGCCTGGTCCGACGCCACCTTCACCTTCAACGCCGGGGGCGTGCGGGTGAACACCACCACCTTCAACCGCTCCGCGTCCGGCCCGGACATGAACAATGTGACCGTGGTTCAGACCGAGACCACCGCGACCACCGCCGAGAACTACTTCGCCAACCTCCGCTACGACCACAACATCACGGAGCGGCTCCACTGGTTCGGCGCCGCGGCCTGGGATCGGAATGTGCCGAGCGGCATTGATAGCCGCACCATCGGCACGGCGGGTCTGAGCTACGAGTGGATCAAGGAAGAGCGCGCGAAGTTCCGGACGGACCTGGGTCTCGGCTACACCAAGATCACCCCGGTATTGATGACGCCCGGCTTCCAGGACAGCTTCGGGACCTGGAGTTTCGGCGCGGCCTTCGAGAAGAAATTCCTCGCCGCCTCCAGCTTCTCGTCCAACCTCCTGGTGACGGACAGCCTCAAGGACAGTCAGGACTACCTGGGCATCTGGCAGAACGCGCTCACCGTCTCCATGAGCACGCACCTGGCGCTGCAGGTGGGTTACAACCTCACCTACAAGAACAAGCCCGCTTCCGTCGGCGTGGATGTGGTCCAGACGCCCGTGGCCACCCCGCCGGTGATCCTCGGCCAGGTGCCGGTGGTCCTGAAGAAGACCGACACGATGTTCACGACGAGCCTCGTCATCACCTTCTAGGTCCGCGCGCTGCTACTTTGGAAGCGTCTCATCCGGAGCGCTTCCATGGTCCACTTCGCCTTCCTCGACGGCTTGCCCGTCTCCATCTCGATGTGGAAGCTGGCCCAGCCCTGGTGGGAATTCGCCCTCCGGGCGCTGGCCGTCTATGTGTTCCTCCTCCTGGCGCTGCGCGTCACGGGCAAGCGCCAAGTGGGCCAGCTCGCGCCCTTCGACCTCGTGCTGCTGCTCGTCCTCAGTAACGCCGTCCAGAACAGCATGAACGCGGGCGACAACACCGTCACCGCCGGCATCGTGCTCGTGCTCACGCTGCTGGTGATCAATGGCACCGTGGGCTGGCTCACCTGGCGGAGCAAGCGCATGGAAGACTTCTTCGAGGGCAAGCCGCAGATCCTCGTGCACAACGGCGTGGTGGACGAGACGATGCTCAAGGGCCAGCGCATCACCCGGCATGAATTGATGAGCGCGATCCGCGCCGTCGGCCTCACGGACTTCAATCAAGTGCGCGTCGCGATCCTGGAGAACACCGGCCGCATCAATGTGATCCCCAAGCCCAGCGTTCCGACTCAAGTGTGAAGGGCAAAGAGCCTTCCCGGAGGTTCCCATGGTCAAGCTCGTCCAGCGCATGCGTCGCGGCGCAGGGCTCCGCGAACAGCGCGCCGGGCTCGACCTGGACCGCGGCGCCTTCTTCATGGTGCAGGAAGTCTTCAATCGAGAGTGGTGAAGCGTGACCTGTCCATGACCCGCGCGAAGAGTGGTGGGCCTAGTCTCAGGTGACTTCCATTCTTTGTGAGGATTCCAATGACCCACCGCGTCTTGATCGGCGCTGCGGCACCCATGCTGCTCGGAGCCTTGGCCTGTAAGGCGCCTGATCCTTCTGTGCGAGCCGCCGCTGCTTCTGCCGCGTCGTTTCCAGCGGCCGAGCGCGACGCCTACCAGCGCGGCTTCCTGGCAGGCGCGCGGATGCCTGGTGACGCGGCGAAGGCGGGCCGCCTCCCGGAGGCTCCGAAATTGGATAAGGCCGTGGATGAGCTGGATTCGGAGACGGGATTCGTCCGTTGGGATCTCTCCACGCGAAAGGATTCTCCGGAAGCTCGTGGCACGGTGGATGGATTCGCCTGGGCCTTGGGTGCGGCGAACGCATCTCCCAGGCGGAATCCAACTCCAGCGCCTCTCTCGTCCGCATCCTTCCATGAATGGGCCGGCGATTTCTCAAATCTCCAGGCGGGTGGGTGGACGGTTCTTGTGGATTCGCGTGGTGGAGTTCTTTTCTGGAGCGCGCAGTTTCAGGGTTTCGCTCCGGTGCGAGGTTGGCGGGACCTATCGGCACTCGGCGCGCCGAAGGGTTTGGCCCTTGAAGGCGATGCGCTATGGGTGGCGGGATCGAAGGGGGTCTGGGCGCTCGATCTCGCCAGCTCCGCGCTTCGCCGCGCTGAGTCCCCGCTCACGATCATTCCGGTCGCTCATGGGGCGAGTGGAGAAGAGGCGGAAGGCAACGCGGTGGACATGAAGACCTTGGCGGAGAAAGGCGATGTCGCGGCAATGGTCGTTGTCGGCGCTTTCGCCGAACAGGAGGGAAACTACCCAGAGGCCTTGTCCTGGTTTCGCCGTGCCGCGGACAAAGGCGAAGCGAAGGCCATGGAGCATCTTGCGGTGATGGCTGCCCTTGGACGGGGCGGCCCTGTGGATAAGACCTTGGCGCGTGTTTGGCTCGAACGCGCCGATGGCGCGGGAGATCCCGATGCGAAGGGATTGCTGCTGGCTTTGGAACATCCCGAAAAACTCCAGTAACTTGACCTCTTGACGAAGGCGAAAATAAGACGAAACTCGTGTCATGGCCCAGGCCGCGCATGAGCTTCCCACCCTCTTTCACGGCGCCTCCGTGGAGCCGGAGGACGCCCGCAGCATCCTGCGGCACCAGAAGGATCCGGTCTACGGGTTCAGCTATTCGTTGAATCCCTATCGCGGCTGCAGCCACGGCTGCCGCTACTGCTATGTCCGCCAGTATCCGGCTCAGGTTCCCGGCGCGCCGCGCGGCGTGCTGCACGAGACCAGCGAGTGGGGGCGCTGGATCGCGCCCAAGATGAACGCGCCGGAACTGCTCTGGCGCGAGCGGCACAAGCTCCACGAACAGACGGTCTTCATGGCTTCGGCGACAGATCCCTACCAGCCCATCGAGCGGGATCTGCGCCTCACCCGGCGCTGCTTGGAGGTGCTGCTGCGATGCCCCACCACGCGCGTCATCATCCACACCCGGGCGCCCTTGATCCTCCAGGATCTGGGCCTGCTCAAGGCCTTCGGGAAGCGGCTCAGCGTGGGCTTCAGCATCCCCACCGATGACGACACCGTGCGGCAGGTGACGGAGCCGGACGCGCCGCCCATCCCCACGCGCTGGTCCACGGTGGAGCGGCTCGTGGCCGCGGGCGTGCGGGTGAACATCGCCGCAGCGCCCCTCATGCCGATGCGCGATGCCGCGGCCTATGCCCGCCGCGCCAAGGCGAGCGGCGCGGCCTCGGTGTGGGCCGGGAGCGTGGGGCTGCTGCCGGAGGATCCGTTCTACGCCCTGCTTCGGGAGCACGGCTGGCTGCACATCCTCGATTCGGGCTATGTCGCGAGCGTTCGCAAGGCCATCGGCGAGGTGTTCCCTCCCTTGCGGCGCGGGGCTCGGCGAGAGCCTTTCCAGGCCGCGAAGGTGGCGTTGCCGAAACGAGACCCTTCGGTTCAACCAGGGCTTTTCGACCATGCCATCGCGGGCTGATGGTCTCAGGCCCCCGCGCGGAAGGGCCATTCGGTGGTCAGGTAGTCCGCGAGCGCCCTCGGTTCTCCGCCCAACAAGCGGGGCAGGGCGTTCGTCGCCACCTCGTAGCCAAGGGCGTGACGGCGGAATCCATCCTCCGTGAACGGCACCAAATCCGCGCCGAACGCCCGGGCGCCGAACCAGCGGGCGAGGCGGAGCGCGGCCTTCCCGGAAAGATGAGGTCCCATCAGCTTTTTCCCGGCGGCGGCGGCGCACTGCTCCAGCAGTTCGCCCCAGGTGATGACCGCTCCTCCCACTTCCACTTCACCGGGCTCAACGGCGAGGAGGGCAAGCGCGAGATCTTCCACATCCATCGGCTGGAGGGCGACCTCTTCCAGGAAGCGCGGGATGACAGGGCTGCGCATCATCCAGGCGCCCACTTCGTCCAGCAGGCCATCGCCGATGCCCCACGCCGGTGCGGCGCGGAGGATCGCCGTTGGGCGCGCGCAACGGCGGATGCGGTCCTCCGCCTCACCCTTGGCACGGGTGAAGGGATCATCCGCTTTCAGCAACGGGGACAGATGGACGAGGCGCTGGGCCTCCAGATCATCCGCGACGCGGGCCAGATCCTCCGCCACCCCTGGCCCCGCGACTTCCAGGCTCAGGCCAGGCCGTTCCCGCTGGATTCCGGCGCAGTTGATGACGACGGGGCTGGTGTCCAGCCCGAAGCCCTTGATCAGCACTTCCGCGTCGGCGCCGAAGGGCACGGGGACGAGTTGTCCCGAAGCGACCGCCTCCGCATCCAGGTGGGCCTCGCCCTGCATCCTCACCATGGCGAAGACCTGGCAGCCCTTGAGCAGCGCCTGCCGGACCACCTCCCGGCCCACGAACCCCGATGATCCCGCGACGAGCACCTGCATATGGATCAGGATAAAGGCTTCAACGCCAAGACGCGAAGACGCAAAGGCGCAGGAATGCGCGGTTTCCAAAGCTCGCGGCTTCGCGCCTTGGCGGCTTCGCGTTGCGCATTTTGGCTTTCCCCTCGATATGCGAAACTGCTTGTTCCATGACCACCCTGGCCCTGAAGTACCGCCCCCGCCTGCTCTCGGACCTCGTGGGCCAGGAGGCGAGCGTCAAGGCGCTCTCCAACGCGCTGAAGCGGGCGAAGGAGACGGGCAAGCTGCACCAGGCCTACCTCTTCGCGGGCGTGCGGGGTACGGGCAAGACGAGTACGGCGCGCATCCTGGCCCGTTCGCTGAATTGCGCGCAGGGCCCGACGGCCGAACCCTGCGGCGTTTGCGAGCCCTGTCTCGCTGCCGAGAAGCCGGATCAGAACCTCGACATCGTGGAGATTGACGCGGCCAGCCGCGCCTCCGTGGACGACGCCCGCGCGCTGCGCGACCAGGTGCAGACGCGGCCCGCCTTCTGCCGCTACCGCGTCTACATCATTGACGAAGTCCACATGCTCTCCCAGCAGGCCTTCGACGCCCTGCTGAAGGTCATCGAGGAGCCGCCGCCCCACGCCATCTTCGTGCTGGCGACGACGGAGCTGCACGATGTGCCGGACACCATCAAGAGCCGCGTGCAGATCTACCCCTTCCGCCTCATCCCCGTGCCCGTTATCGAGCAGCGCCTCGCGTGGGTCTGCGGCCAGGAAGGCGTCTCCGCCGAAGGCGAGGCGCTGCGCCTCGTGGCCGAAGCCGGCCAGGGCTCCATGCGCGACGCGCTCACGACGCTGGACCGCGTCATCGCCGCGGGCGATGGCAAGGTGCTGGAGGAGGCTGTCCGCGAGCAGCTCGGCATCGTGCCTGCCGTGCGCGTGCAAGGCGTGTTGGAGGCCCTCGTCTCCGGCGACACCGCCGCGATCCTCGATCACTGTGAAGCGCTGGCCTCCCTCGGCGCGGACTGGACGACTTTCTGGCGCGAGTTGGTGACGGCCTTGCGCATGCGCGTGGAGCAGGAAGTCCGTGCGGGCAAAGGTCCGCAGGATCTGCTGCGCTGGGCGCGCATCGTCCAACTCCTTCTCCAGCGCGAGCGCGATCTCCGAGACACGGCGCTGCCCCGCGTCGTCGTGGAATTGGCGCTCATCACAGCCGCGCAACTGCCCCACCTCGCGCCGCTGGAATCCTTGACGGGCGCCGCTCGCGCGGTCGCTCCGACCTCGCCGCCTCCGCGCCCTAGCCCGGCTCCGGCGCCCATTTCGCGGCCCGCGCCCGAGCCTCCCAAGCCTGCCGCCGTTCCCGCGCTCAAAGCGGGCATGGACAAGGAAGCCCTGCGCCGCGCTTGCGCCGAGGCTCTCAAAGCAGCTGAACAAGGCCGCTTCCGGGATTTCGGACCCATCTTCCAGATGGCGACCGCGCTCGGCTTCGATGGGTCGGTGCTGGCCCTCCGCTTTCCGGCCAATGTGCGCGGTCTGGTTCAAGAATTGGAACGCGAGCAGGCCAACCCCGGCCTCCTCCGCGCGCTGGGCGCGGCCCGGCTCGACCTCGCCTTCGAAGGCGCGCCGTCCGCTGAACGGCCCGAGGATCGCCTCCGCAACGATCCCGCTTTGCAGGAACTGCTGCGCCTCACCGGCGGCGAGATCGTGGAGATCCGGAAGGAAAGCTGAGTTTCTGAGGCTCTCGGCTTTTGGCTCTGGGCTTTCGCTGGACTCGTCAATTCCGCGGTCCCGGCGATTTCGGTCACGCCAGATGGGTCAGTGCGAGCAAAAGCCCAGAGCCAAAAGCCGAAAGCCCGCGCGATGCCCCTGCGGCATAATGGAGGATTGGAGCCGCCATGAACGCCTTCACGCCCGCCAATCCCCTCGAAGAAGCCCTGCTCGGCGCCCAGAAGGACGAGGCCTCCCAGCAGGCCTTTCTGAACCTGTTCATGGCGTCCGAAGTGGGCGTGATGCTCGACAAGCCTCTTCTTGAGGATGGGAGCTGGGATCCCGAAGCCGCGCCCATGGTGCTGAACCGCCCCGGCGGCTTCCCGGCGCTCGCCGTCTTCACGGCGCCTGAGCGCGCCATCGCCGCGGGCGTGCAGTCCAACACCTTCCAGCACGGCAAGGCGCTGCCCCTCCGCCACCTCCTCCATGGCGTCCAGCCCGACCTCGGCCTCGTCGTGAACCCCGGCTCCGCCGTCGGCTTCGACATGCGGCCCGAGGATGTGGCCAGCTTCAAGCAAGCCTTCGGCGTGGAGACGGCGCGGGCTCTCTGATATTCCGTCCAAGACCCGCGGGGACGCACGCTCGCTACAGTGCGAGATCGGGCCGAAGAATGACTTCCTCCTTCAAGAGCCCGAAATAGCGGATATCCGCAAGTTCGCCTTGTCCAGTTTTGAATTCCCGGCGCAGCGTCCCTTCAAGTTTGAAACCAAACCTAGTCGCGAGACGCGCGCTTCGCTCATTGCTGACGATGGTTCTCAAGAAGACCTTTTGAAGGCCGAGGCCTTGAAAGCAGGTGTCGAGAATTTTCGGGAGGACTTCCCTCATGAAGCCCTTCCCTTCGAATCCCTGATCCAGCAGATAGGCCACCTCCGCCCGGAGAATCACCCAATCAACATTCTTGATCTGGATCTGTCCGATCAGCCTGGATGAATCTCTTTCCCACAGCCCGTACCAGAACCCAGACCTGGACGCCCACTCGATGGCTTTGGCCTGTATCCAGTGTTCTCCCGCGTTCTCGTCGGTTAATTGAGTCACTGAGCCGGGGAAACTCTCAGTCAGGCGTTCGCGGTTGGATTGAACGAGTTCGCAGAGCGCGCGACCGTCACCCTGGCGAAACGCCCTCACATCCACACGATCACACTCAAGCTTGATGGGCGCGTTCCTGGAGAAGTCACCCATCCTCACCCCCCGCTCACCGGCGGGAGCAGCGCGACTTCATCGCCATCCTTCAAGGCCGTTTCGCGCTCCGCGAATTCCTGATTGATAGCCAGCAGCGCGTCTTTGGGCAGCTTCGCGAAGCGAGGATCCGCCAGCAGTGCGCCCAGCGTCGGCGCGAGTGGAAGCTCCACGCGCTCGAAGTCGAGCAAGTCGCGGTAGCGGGCGAAGGCGAGGACGGTGATTCGGGCGTCGGGCATCGGGTGTCAGGCGTCGGGTTGAAGCGCGTCGGTCTCCAGCTTAACCGGTGCGGCCCGAAGCCTGACGCCTGAAGTCTGACGCCGGGGCGAAAGCCCTACCGCGGGCTCCAGGTGTGCGTGACCTCGCCGGTGGGATTCACGCCTTCGCCGGCGGTCTGGGCGACGCCGAGGTTGAGGACGACGCCGCCGAAACGCAGCTCGATGGTGGCGCCGGCGGTGGAGAGTTCGCCGGACTTGCGCTGGAAGGCCAGGAGCGGGATGCGCCGGTCGAAGAGCGTGAAGGTCTTGCCCAACTGGATCTCGCGCTCGGTGCCGCTGCCGCTTCCCGAGCGCAGGCTCACGCTCACGCGGTCGAGGCCGAAGGTGCGGCGCACCTGCTCCTGGAGCGTGGCGAGGGCGAGCGTGGTCACGAGGCCAGAGCTGGCGCTGGCGAGGCCGGAACTGAGCGCGCTTTGCGAACTGCCCGGCGTGGTGGAAGCGATGGTCGAGGCCAGTTCCGGCTGGATGAGGATGGCGACGATCTCATCCCGCCGCAGGCTGGGCGTGGAGCTGGGGACGATGTCCAGGTTGCTCAGCGTGCCGTGCACATCCAGATCCACTTGGTAGCCCGGAAGCTGCACGGTGCCGTGGAGGTTGATGTAGGGGTCGGTGCTGCTGGGGTCCGTGAAGTTGAGATAGCCGCGATCAATGACCACATCGCCCGCGGGCAGGAGGTTCGTCACGCGGCCGCCGGCGAGGAAATCCATGCGGCCCTTGAGGCCCGGATGCGCGAGGGTGCCGAGCACCTTGAAGGAGCCTTCAGGCCGTCCTTCCAGCTTGAGGAGGTTCGTGTCGCAGACCCACGGCTGGGACAGGTGGAGATCCAGGTCGAGGGCGATGCGATCCAGCGGATCGTCCGGATTTAGGAGCGACAACCCGCTTTCCGAGAGCGCGCTCTTGAGGATGAGGTCCGAGAGGTTGATGTCGGCCTGATAGGACAATCGCTCGGCGTCCACGCGACCCTTGAGCAGGCCGCCGTCCTGATCGCCGCGCAGCGTGACGGCCAGGTCGCCCGCGGCCTCGGCGCCTTCAAGTCCCGGCACATCCCGAAGCTGGAAGCCCTTGAGCGCGGCGTTGAAGTCGTATTTGGAGAGCCCACCCAAGGCCCAGGTGGCGGTTCCATCCAGCGTGAGCGCGCCTTGGGCGAGGCTGGCCCGAAGGGGGTTGTCTTTGGTGAAGGTGAGATCGCGGCCCTTGGCGAGCATGGTGAAGGTGAGGTGGTTCAGGCTCGGATAGCCGCCCAGGCGCAGGCTTCCATCCGCGAGGCGGATCTGGCCATCCGCGTAGGGATCGGCGTAGGTGCCGTAGGCGCGCAGATCGTACTCGGCGTGGCCCTTCGGTTTCGTTTCGCCGAGCGCGCTGTAGGGATCCACATCGAGCAGGCTGTCGAGGATCACCTTGAAGTCGGCGAGGTCCATGGCGCCCGAGGAGCGCAGGTCCATGCCCTCGTGGGCGGAGAAGGGCAGCGTGCCGGCGAGCGACGCCCGGCCCGATGGCGCGCCGCTCTCGCCCTTCTGGCGGCCTTCCAATTCCAAGCTCAAGGTCGCGGCCTTCTCGGTGCCTCGCAGATCCGTGGGGCGGGACTGGGCGAGGTCGAAGGCGCCGAAGTCGCCGCTCAGCGTCGCGAGCCGTCCCTGCCAGCGCAAGCCGTTCGGACCGTAGTTGCCATCCGCGTCCAGGTCCACGCTGAGATCCTGAAGCACGCCGCGGCTGAACTGCGCCGCGAGAGCCTGGGTGGGCGCGGTGGTGGCGTCGAGCTTCACTTGAGCGCGGGCGAAGAGGCCTTGGCTCCGGTCGCCGAGATCCACCCGCAGCGCCCGCTCCTTCCTCCCAGCGAACCCGATCTGGACAATGGCCTTCGGCCCTTTCCGCGCAAGGTCCGCCTCCAGCCCCACGAGACTCTGATCCTGGAAGAAGACGATGCTGTTCTTCAGGTGCGCTTCGCCTTCGGGAAGCGAGAAGCCTCCGAAGGACGAGGCGAGCGGTCCGTCGAGGTGGAGGTCCAGCAGGCCCTGGACCTGGGGCATCGGCACCTGCAGCAACGCGGTGTCCACCGGTCCCGCCAGGCGGAGATCGGCAGTGAGCGCTTTCAGATCCAGACTCCCGCCGCCCATCAAGGCCAGATCGCCGGAAGGTTTTCCTTCGGGCGCGCCCAGGTTGGCGAGCGCGCCCGCGACGCGCAGATCCTGGATCTGGAGCTTCAACGAATTCAAGTCCAGGTCATAGCCGGTGGAAGCCGCCGGGATGGCGAGGCCGTAGACGCGTCCATCCGCCAACTGGGCGTGTCCCAGCAAGACGAGGTGGTCGTAGGAACCGTGGAGGCGCGCCGTTCCGCTGCCGGTGCCGGAGAGAGGCAGGTCCAGGTCCGCGGCCTTCAAGCCTTCTTCCAGCGGCAGGTCTTGGAAGGCGGCTTCCAGGTTGAAGTCTTCGCCAGCGGGATGCTTGGCCCAGGTGAGTCGCAGATTGGCGTCGCCCGAACCCTGGCCCTTCTCCAGATGGATGTCCTTCACGCGGAGGATGTCGTCGTGGATGTCCACGCTGGCCTTCATGCGGTCCGCGGTCGCGTGATGCCAGCGGGGATTCGTGGACGCGAGATCGCCTTGCAGCGCGAGGCCGGTGGCGCGATCCCAGCTCACCTCGGCCTGGGCTTCCGACGCGCCGCCCATGTCGAGATCCACCACCTTCCATCCGCGCAGCGCGTCCGCCACGGTGCCCGCGTCCACCGAGGCGTTGCCCTTGGCCTGGAAGGAGGCGAGGCCCTTCCCATCAAGGCGGCCTTCTCCCAGCCCTTCGGCGTGCAACCCGCGCAGATCAAGGGCGAGGGAGGGGACGACGGCTCTTCCGTTCTTCAGCGACGCGTCGAAGCCGCCCGCCGGTTGTGAATCCTGCGTGAAGGTGACCTTCGCGGCGCCTTCCCAATGGAGAGGCGAGGCCATGGCCTTCGGCTCGGAAGGCCCCTGCACATCCGCCTTCACATCGGCCTTGGCGCCCGCGAGGGGCGAGGCGTGGAGCGCTTGGCTCGCGGCGTCCAGGGCCAGCCCGTGGATGTCCAGGTGCGCGGTCGTGCGCGATCCGCCCCATCGGCCCGAGGCGTCGAGCGTGCCCTGGGCCGATTCCCAATGGAGGCGCTCGATGGCGGCTTCCTTCAACGAGCCGCTTCCACGCAGTTCGAACGCGCCGGGCGCGAAGCGGGTGTCGCCGGGCTTGAGCGCCTTGCTTGAAGCGTGGAGCGACCACTTGGGTTGGGTCAGCGTGCCTTCCGCCTGCGCTTGGGTGTCGAGCCGGCCGCTGAAGGTGAAGGGCGGGCGTTGGCCGAGCCAGCCGAAGATCTGCTCCAGCTCCGTGGAGGCGTCCGCTTTCACCTCGAAGCGGTGGGAAGCGCGGGGCTCGAAGGCGCCCGTGGCCGTCACGCGGCTCTTGTCCAGTTCGCCGTGGAGGCCTTTGAGCACGAACCAGTGATCGGAGAGGTCCGCGTCCAGATCCAAGCGCCCGCGCTCCTCGCCCCGCGGGCCTTGGAGCCTGAGCAGCGGCGCCACGAGATTCACGCCGAGTTGATTTGGACCTGAACCCTTGCCCTTCAGGTCGAAGCCCAGTTCCCCTTTGGGCAGGCCCCACACGGGCTCCAGCACTTCAACGCGCGCGCCGCTGATGCTGAGCAGGTCGAGCAGGACCTGCGGCGTGTCGCCTTCCGACTTGGGGCGCGGCTTGAGGTGGATGCGCGCGACGCGGTCGGGGCTGAGGCGCGCGACCGGATCCACCACGCGCAAAGTGAAGACATGCGGCGTCCCGACGAAGAGGGACGAGGTGTCGAAACGCGCCTCCACATGGCGGATGGTGAGCAGGTCGCCGCCGAGCGCGAGGTTGTCCAGGCTCAGCGAACCGAAGAGCGGATGGAATTCGAAGCGGCCCACCGAGAGCGTGAGGCCGGTGTTCTCCACCATCCACGCGTCCGCCTTCCCGATCACCCAGCGCGTGACGGCGGGCCGGTCCAGGAGCCACGATCCGCCCGCGGCGACGCCCATGCCCGCGGCGATCAGGTAGGTGATGCGCCGCACCCACCGCCGCCCCCAGAGCTGCCGGCACGCCGCCTTGGTGGGATGCCACATCAGCGGCTCCGCCGCTGGGGCCTCAGGCTTCGGGCCTCTGGCTCCGGGCTGGAATGGCCTGGGCCACTTCGGCCCGTGGCCTGTGGCCCGCGGCCCGCGGCGGCCCTGGTCAATTCTTCTCCCCGCAGCTGGGGCAGGAGGTGGCCATGCGGGGCAGGGGCTTGTAGCAGTACTTGCAGAGGCGCTGCTGGGTGGCGCTCTTGAGGGTCGGATGCGGACCGGAGGATGGCACGGGCGCGATGGCGGCGCCAAGTGGCCGCGTGTCCTTGTTCACGCCTTGGCGCAGGCGCGTGAGGTCGTCGAGCATGGCGCGGGCGCTGAGGTAGCGGTCGCCGAGATTCACGGACAGCGCCTTCATCACCACATCGGAAAGCGCCTTGGGCACCGCCGGATTGCGGTTGTGCGGCGCGACGATCTCCTGGGTGGTCTGGGCCTGGGCGATCTTCAGCGGATCCGCGTCGTAGAAGGGCACGGTGCCGGTGAGCAGCTCGTAGAGCGTGATGCCGATGCTCCACAGGTCCGATTGGAACACCGCGCGGCCGCGGAAATGCTCCGGCGCCATGTAGGGCGGCGAGCCGATGCGCGTGGGCGCGAAGGGCACATGCTGCATCTCCAGCACGCGGCTCGTTCCGAAATCCGTCACCTTCGCCACGCCCTCCTTGGTGACGAGGATGTTGGCCGGGCGCAGATCGCGGTGCAGGATCTGGTGGCCGTGGGCGAAGGTGATGGCGGAGGCCACATCCATCCCGATCTCCAGCGCGCGGGAAGGATGGAGCGTGCGCTCGCGGCGCACCATGCGGTCCAGGCTTTCGCCGTCAATGTATTCCAGCACCATGAAGAAGACGCCGTTCTTCCGCTCGGTGGTGATGAGCTCGACGATGTTCGGGTGCTTGAGCGCGGCCATGATGCGCGCCTCTTTCAGCTGATCCACGATCTCGTCCTGCTGCTGGTGCGGCACTTTGAGCGCGACGCGGCGATTCACCCAGGTGTCCATCGCCAGGTAGACCGCGCCGAAGCCCCCCGACCCCAACCGGTCGAGGATCTGGTATTTGCCCAGCATCTGATCTTTGGAAAGC
This sequence comes from uncultured Solibacteraceae bacterium, assembly GCA_964472275.1. Lineage (GTDB taxonomy): Bacteria > Acidobacteriota > Holophagae > Holophagales > Holophagaceae > JAFDVN01. The sequence goes on along the minus strand of CAYYJN010000002.1, from coordinate 57,824 downwards.
ACGGAGGGAGCCTCTCCTCAGGGTCGCAAGGCGGAGGCGTTGTGGTCAACCAGGGCCTCGGGCCACGGGAAGGGAGAGGATTCCGGAGGCCCGAGGTCCGCGGCCCGCTTCACTCCCAGATCCGGTCAAGGAGCGCTTCGGGTTCGTCCCAAGCGGCCAGGAGATGGCGGATGCGGGGGCGGCCTTCCGGGTCCATGTGATAAGCCTTGGCGAAGATCTCCCGGTCCTCCATGGTGGCGCGGTGGTGCTGGCGGAGATGCTCGCCCCAGCTCGCGCTCACGAAGCTTTCCTGGAAGGCCACGAGGCCCTTGGACTTCGCGTCCGGATCTTCGAAGAGGGACCAGCGGATGGCGCCATCCCGCTTGCGGATGCGGCGGACTTCCCGCATGGCGGCGCGGAAGGCGTCCCGATCCTCCGGCCGGATCCGGTATTCAAGCTGGATGAGGATGGGACCGGCTTCCGGGTCTATGCCCTGGTCGGGATGGGGCGCCGCGCGGTGGGGCGTGAGGTCCGGCTCATGATCCAGCGCCTCGATCTTGAGGCGGTGGACGAGGATCGTCGCGAGGAGCAGGCCGACGCCCGAGGCGATGAAGGCCCCGCGGATGCCGAAGCGCATGGCCACCGCGCCCCAGAAGGTCGCTCCGATCGCGAGGGAGCCGCCCCAGGCCATGGTGTAGCAACCAAAGGCGCGGGCCTTCACCCAAGACGGCACCGAGAGTTGGATGGCGGTGTTCACCGTGGAGAGCACGGAAAGCCAGCTCATGCCGCAGGCGAAGAGCGCCACGGCCGCCATCCAGTCATGGGTTGAGAACCCGAGGGCGGTGATGCCCGCCACCGCGAGCAGGTGGAAGATCAGGAGCAGGCGGTTCGTCGCCATGCGCGCGCGAAGGCGGGGCAGGAAGGCCGTGGAGGTGACCGCGCCCGCGCCGATGCAGCCCAGCAATAGGCCGAAGCCCTCGGAACTGTCGTGCAGGTGATGGATAGCGAGGCTGGGCAGCAGGCTGAAGATGATGCCGGTGAAGAAGACGAAGGCCACCGCTCGCCAGAGAATGATCTGGAGCGGGCGGCTGTGGCGCGCATAGCGGATGCCCACCTTCACCGCGCCCATGAAGCGCTCGCCGGGAAGATCCTGGGTCGTCGCGACGCGCTTCCATTGCCACAGCGCGCCGACCACGGCGAGGAAGCTGAGGGAGTTGAGCGCGAAGGCCCAGGCGGGGCCGAAGAGGCCGACGATGAAGCCGCCGATGGCCGGGCCGATCGCGCGGCTCGCGTTGAAGCCCGCTGAATTGAGCGCGACGCCGTTGGCGATCTGCTCCCTGGGCAGCAACTCCGGGACGATGGCCTGCCAGGCGGGCTGCGTGAGCGCCGATCCCACGCCCAGCAGCAGCGACATGACGATGAGCACCGTGGGCGTGATGAGGCCCGCGAAGGTGAGCGCGGAGAGCGTCGCCGCCACGACCAGCATGTAGGTCTGAGCCGCGAGCAGGAGCTTCCGCCGGTCCACGATGTCGGCAAGCGCGCCCGCCGCCAGGGCGAGGAAGAGGATAGGCAGCGTCGTGCCCGTCTCGATGAGGGAGATGAGCAGGGGCGAGCGCGTCAGCTCCGCCATCTGCCACTTCTCGCCCACATTCTGGATCCAGGTCCCGATGTTGGATGCGACATTCGCGGTGATGAGGATGGCGAAGGCGCGGTTCTTCAGGGGTTCCCAGGCGCTGGAACGGGAGGCTGCGGGCATGGGAAGAGCCTAAACGAAAAGCCCCCGCGCGTGCGGGGGCTTGACGAAGCGCGGGCCTGGATCAGCCCAGGAACGCCTTGAGGGTCTTCGAATAGCGGGGGTGCCTGATCCTGTTCGCATCCCTTCGGGATGTGCCCGAGGTCCATTCGGACCTCGGCTCACAAATTCGCAGTCCCACTCGAAAGCCGTTCCCGCTGCTATCCGAGGAATGCCTTGAGTGTTTTGGAATAACGCGGATGGCGAATTTTGCGCAGAGCCTTGGACTCGATCTGGCGGATGCGCTCGCGGGTGACGGCGAACTCGCTGCCGACCTCTTCCAGCGTGTGCTCGGTGGCTTCGTCGCCCACGCCGAAGCGGAGGCGCAAAACCTTCTCCTCGCGCTCCGTGAGGGTCTTGAGGACGGAGCCGACCGTCTCTTTGAGGCGGGACTGCACCACCTGGTCAATGGGGCTGGAGACGGTCTTGTCCTCGATGAAGTCGCCGAGGTGGGAATCCTCCTCCTCGCCGATGGGCGTTTCGAGGCTGATGGGCTCCTGGGCGATCTTCATCACCTTGCGCACCTTGGACACGGGCATGTCCATGGCGTGGGCGACTTCCTCGGTGGTCGCCTCGCGCCCCAGCTTCTGCACCAGCTCGCGCTGGGTGCGGATGAGCTTGTTGATCGTCTCGATCATGTGGACGGGGATGCGGATGGTGCGGGCCTGATCCGCGATGGCGCGGGTGATGGCCTGGCGGATCCACCAGGTGGCGTAGGTGGAGAACTTGAAGCCGCGGCTGTATTCGAATTTGTCCACGGCCTTCATCAGGCCGATGTTGCCTTCCTGGATGAGGTCCAGGAACTGCAGGCCGCGGTTCGTGTAGCGCTTGGCGATGGACACCACGAGGCGGAGATTGGCCTCGATGAGTTCGGCCTTGGCGGAGCGGCTGATGGCCTCGGCCGCCTTGAGGTCGGTGAAGTCCTTGTGGAAGCGCGCGCTGTCCGTCTCGTACTTGAAGAAGAAGTCCGCGAGCGTCTTCTCGATGTGCTCGAACTCCTGCTTGTAGCGCTCCTTCAGCTTGGCGAAGGCGGGATTCTTGAGCCGGTCCTTCAGCTCGCGGAGCTTGCGCTCGCCGGCCATCACTTGCGCGTGCTGGGCGGTGATCTTGTCAATGAGGCGGGTGACGGCGAGGCTGTTCAAGCCCAGCTTGCGCACCTGGCGCGCGACGCGGCCGCGGGCGCGCAGGATCTCGCGCTCGATCTTCCGCTTCTTGGGCAGGGTCTTCTCGCCGGCGTCCACGAGCTTCTTGAGGTCCAGCAGTTCCTGCAGCGCCTGGTCGTAGACCAGCAGCTTCTCGAACTGGTGGTGCACATGCTGGGTCGCGCTCGTGCTCTCGGCGTCCTCGTCCTCGTCCACCTCGTCGGAAAGGCCCACGACTTCGCGGATCTTGCCGGGGTTCTCCTTGAGCATCTTGCCGATGTCAATGAGCAGGCCCACGGCGAGGCGGGAGCGGGACAGGGCGCGCATGACGCTGCGCACGCCGATCTCGATGCGCTTGGCGATCTCGACTTCGTCCTCGCGCTTGAGGAGGGGCACCGTGCCCATCTCCTTGAGGTACATGCGGACGGGATCGTTGTACTTGTCGCTGTCCTGGCTATCAATGTCCACATCCGCGTCGTCCTTGGCGGCCTTGACGGGATGCTCGGGCGCGACGAACTCGGGTTCGAGCTGGGCTCGGGCGGCGAGCGCGGCTTCCGGCGTCGCGCCGGTGCCGATGCCGAGGCGGCCGAGCAGGGCCATCGCAGCTTCGAGATCCGCCGGGCTGGAGGCCGAGGCGGGGAGGAAGCTGTTCAGCTCGTCGAAGAGAAGGTAACCGCGGGATTTGGCGAGGGAGATGAGCGCCTTGGTGTGTTCGTAGTAGGCGTCACGGGAGAGCGTCAGCTGCATTCAATCCTCAACGAAAGAGACCGGAAGGCTGCACGGGTGGAGAGGCCGCCGGACACGCCCGGACACACTGAGACCAGTGTGGGTTCGGGCCGGAACCATTCAGTATGGAATGTTTGCGCCATCGCGCAAGGGCTGGATTGTCAGGAGGATGCTAACGGGAGGCACGCAATTGACGGGCCAATTGGCTTTTGCGGGCCAACAGTCCGGAAAGGCGGGCTTCCAGGCGCCCCTGCACTTCCTTGTCGGCCAGCACCCGCGGTTCCTGAAGTTGCCGCTGGAGGGTCCGGATCTCCCGGTCCACGAACTGGGCCTCCACCCGCCCCAACACCGGTTCCGGATCCAAGGCGGCGTCCAGCTCATCCCGTCGGGAGACCTGGGCCTCCAGGCCGCGGATGAGCGCCAGCAACTCGCCGGGCAGGGCGTCCTCCTCGCCTTCGGCATCCAGGAGGGCCTGGAGCACGGAGGCGCCTTCCAGGCCCTCCCACCAGGCGGGCGGAGCCGCTTGAACCCGCGACAGGTGGCCCGCCCGGCAAAGCAGCAGGAGGGACCGGACGGCGTCATCCAGCGCGGTGCGCGCCTCCGGGCGGGGTGAGAGCGGCATCGCCTGGTTTCCCGAAGCGCCTTTGCGGACGCGGTCCAGCTCGCTCATGGGCACCTGAAGCTGATGGGCGAGGCTCGCCAGCAATTCCTGGGTTTCTGGCGCGTTGGGGAGGTGGGGAAGGTAGGTCTGGAGTTCGCGGAAAGCCTCCATGCGTTCCGTCACCCGCCGGGCGTCCTTGCCCTCCATCGCGCGGTTGATGACGAAGCTGGCCCAGTCCGGCGCTTTGCGGAGCAGATCGCCGAAGGCCTGCGCGCCGATCTTCATGCACCAAGTGTCCGGATCTTCGCCCGAGGGCAGTTCCAACAGACGCACTTCGAAGCCCATGGGCAGCGAGAGGCGCAGGCTCTTCTCCATGGCGCGGCGGCCCGCGGCGTCGCCGTCGAAGCACAGCACGAGCCGCTTGGTGAAGCGGTGGACCTGGTGCAGGTGATCCTCGGTGAGCGCCGTCCCGAGCGGCGCCACGACGCCGGCCAGGCCTTCCTGCTGGAGTTGGAGCACATCGAAATAGCCCTCCACCACGAGGGCGCCATCTCGCAGCGCGCCCTTGGCGCGGTGCATGCCGAAGAGCGTCGAGCCCTTCTTGAAGAGCGGCGTTTCCCGCGTGTTCAGGTACTTGGGCTTCTCATCTCCCAAGACGCGCCCGCCGAAGGCCACGAGGCGGCCGCGGGCGTCGTGGATGGGGATGGTGAGGCGGTTGCGGAGGAAATCAATCTGCGTGCCGCGCTCGCTGCGGGAGGCGAGGCCCGCCTGCTCGATGAGATCCGCGCTGATGTCGAGGCGGCGGAGATGGGTCACGAGCTTGTCCCAGGCGTCCGGCGCCGCGCCGAATCCGGCCTCCTTCGCGAAGGCCTCCGTGATGCCGCGACCTTTCAGGTAGGTGAGCGCCGCCTCGCTGCGGGAAAGCTCCTGCTGGTAGAAGGTCTGGGCCGCTTCCAGCACGGTCCGCAGCCGCTCCTCGTGGTCGAGGACTTCCTTGGGCCGCTCACGCCGCTCCGGCAGCGTGATTCCCGCCTGCCGCGCGAGCAGGTCCAACGCTTCGGGGAAGGTGAGGCCTTCGCGCTCCATGACCCAGGTGAACGCGTCGCCGTGCTTGCCGCAGCCGAAGCAGTGGTAGAAGCCCCGCTGAGGCACCACCTGGAAGCTCGGCGAGCGCTCCGAATGGAAAGGGCAAAGCCCGCTCCACGCCGCGCCGCTCTTCTTCAGCTTCACAGCCTGCCCCACGAGCGCGACCAGATCCGTCGCGTCCTTCACCTGTTCGACGATCTCCCGGTCTTTCATCGAGACCATCCGTGGGAACTGCGATTACGCGGAGCAAAGCGGAGAAGCGGAGGGCAGCAGAGAAAGTTCAGTTCTCCGCTGCCCTCCGCTTCTCCGCTGCCCTCCGCGTGGTGCTTTTTCATCAGATCGCCGCCCGGATCTCGTCTTCGCTGAGGATGTGGTCGCTCTTCTTGGCGAGGCCGAGGATGCGCTCGACGCGCTCGGGGTTCACATCGAAGCCATTCATCTCGAGCCAGTAGACGACATTGCTGTGGCCGGCCATGGGGCCGATGACGATTTCCTGCCGCCGGTTCACGAGGGCCGCGGGCACGCCGGAGTAGACGGCGTCCGCGAGCGCCTTGTCTCCGCGGCGCAGGGCCTTCACGATGGCGGCCGCGTGGACGCCGGTGCCGGTGCGGAAGGCGTCCCGTCCCAGGAGCGGATAGTTGGCGGGGATCTCGTAGCCCACCAATTCCGCGACTCGGTCGGCCAAGGCGGGCAAGTCCGAGAGGTCGCCGGTCCAGTGCCCCATGAGCATGAGGTTCACCATGAGCTGGTCCATGGCCACATTGCCGCAGCGTTCGCCGATGCCGAGGATGGACCCGTGGATGCGGTCGGCGCCGGCCTCGAAGGCCGCGATGGCGTTGGCGACGCCCAGACCGCGGTCGTTGTGTCCATGCCAATCCAAGCGCACCTTCGGATGGTCCTTGAGCAGCGTCTCCTTCGTGTAGCGCACGAGGTTGCGCACGCCTTGGGGCGTGGCGTGGCCGCAGGTGTCGGAAAGGCAGATGGATTGGGCGCCTTCGTCCAACGCCGCCTTGTAGATGGCGGAGATGACTTCCGGCTGGGCGCGGGTGGTGTCCTCCGTGACCATCATCACGGGCACCTGCTCCTTCCGGCAGAAGGCGACCGCCTTCCGCACGGTGTCCACGACGAAGGCCAGATCCCAACCCTCCACATCCATGCGCACCGGACTGGAGCCGACAAAGGCGCCCGCTTCGAGGGGAAGCCCGACGCGCTGCTGGATTTCCGCCACTTGGCGCAGATCGTCTTCCACCGTGCGGACGGCGGCGTTGGGATAGAGCGGGAGGCCCTGGTCGCGGATTTCCGTGAGCAGCGCCTTCACGGCCGAGGTGGCCTTCGGCCCGGCGCCGGGCATGCCCAGATCAATGGCGTCCACGCCCAACCGGGCCAGCCGGTGGAGCAGGTCGCGCTTGGCGGCGATGGGCGGATCCAGGGCCGAAGGACTCTGGAGCCCATCCCGCAGGGTCTCGTCGTTGAGCATGGGGATGCGCCCGCCGTCCTCGCCGCCGGCGTTCCAGTCGTGGATGAGCCGGTGCAGGGCGCTCATAACACTCCAAGATTACACCTCCCCAGCGGGATCCGGGCTCGGGCTTGCGGGCCGCCTGGGCTACCATGGAGGATTGGATCTTCGAGGTGCAGCATGGCGACCGCCCGCGTGAAGGAAATCCTGTCCTGGTACTCGTCGGAGAATCCTGGCGTGAAGGCCAATCTCGCGCGGATGATGAACACCGGCCGCCTCGCGGGCACCGGCAAGTTCGTGATCCTGCCCGTGGACCAGGGCTTCGAGCACGGCCCCGCGCGCTCCTTCGCGCCGAATCCCGGCGGCTACGACCCCCGCTACCACATCGAGCTGGCCATCGAGAGCGGCTGCAACGCCTACGCCGCGCCCCTGGGCTTCATCGAGCATGTGGCCAGCGACTACGCGGGCGACATCCCGCTCATCCTGAAGCTCAACAACAGCGACATCCTCTCCAAGGGCCACGAGCCCTGCTCGGCCATCACGGGCTCGGTGGAGGATGCCCTGCGCCTGGGCTGCGCCGCCATCGGCTACACGATCTATCCCGGCAGCGGCGACCGCAACCTCCAGTACGAGAACCTCCGCGAGCTGATCCTCGAAGCCAAGGCCGTGGGCCTGCCGACGGTGCTCTGGGCCTATCCTCGCGGCGCGGGCCTCAGCAAGGAAGGCGAGACCGCCGTGGATGTGGCCGGCTACGCCGCCCAGATCGCGGCCCAGCTCGGCGCGCACATCATCAAGGTGAAGCCGCCCAAGAAGCACCTCGAGATCAAGGAGGCCGCCGCGGCCTTCGAGAAGGCGGGCATCCCCATCGAGACGCTCAGCGACCGCGTGAAGGAAGTGGTGCGCAGCGCCTTCAACGGCCGCCGCATCATCATCTTCAGCGGTGGCGAAGCCAAGGGCACGGAGGATGTGCTCAAGGAAGTCGCCGAGCTGGCCAAGGGCGGCGCCTCCGGCTCCATCATGGGCCGCAACGCCTTCCAGCGTCCCAAGAAGGACGCGATCCAACTGCTCCACGATGTGATGGACATCTTCGCCAAAGCTTGATCCTCCGGGGCGTGAAGCATCTCTTCGCCATCTCGGGCAGCCTGCGGGAGCGCTCCTTCAACACGGCGCTTCTGCGGGCGGCCGCTTCGCTGGTGCCCGCTGGCGTCGAGGTCTCGCTTTATGCGGGCATGGCGGGCCTGCCGCACTTCAACCCCGATCTGGATGTGGAACCTCCGCCCGCGCCCGTGGCGGATCTGCGAACGCGTCTCGCGAAAGCCGACGGCATCCTCATCTGTAGCCCCGAATACGCCCACGGCGTGCCGGGCTCCTTAAAGAACGCGCTGGATTGGATCGTCTCCTCCGGCGAGTTCACGGACAAACCGACGCTGCTCATCAACGCCTCGCCCTCCTTTATGGGCGCGTCCCTGGCTCAGGCGAACCTGGTGGAGATCCTGCGGGTCATGGGCGCGAAGCTGCCGGATTCGGCCGTCGTCTCCATCGCGAGCGTGAGCCGGAAGGTCGCGCCCGACGGTTCGCTGGACGAAGAGACGGCTTCCGCGCTCAAGGCCGTCTTAGTGGCCTTCGTCGTCAGCCTCTGAGGCCTGTTCGCCCCGGCAGCACTCGTCAATGTTGAGTCCGCACGCGAGGCACTGCGTATGCCCGTGCACATAGACCCGGCCCGCGGCCCGGCCACAATAGGGGCAGCGCTCGTTCGTCTCCATGGATTCAAGAATACTCACCACTTTCGCGCATCGCACGAAAGCCGCCGCTATGCGGCGGGCCCTGGCCTGATGGGGCGGCGCGCCCTTGCGTCCTTTGCGCCCTTGGCGTCATTGCGTTGAATGGCTTTTCTCCGCGCCTCCGTGTCTCCGTGGTGAAAGCTTTTACCGCTGGTAGCCGTTGATCCGGCGGCGCCGCGGCGCGATCATCAGCGCCGAGGTGCCCCATGGCCGTCACGGTGGACGAGATCTTCCAGCGCATGAGCGCGACCTTTCTGCCCGAGAAAGCGGCGGGCGTGAGCGCCGTCGTCGCCTACCACATCACCGGCGAGGGCGGCGGCGATTATTCCTCCGTCATCAAGGATGGCGCCTACGCGCTCGAGACGGGCCTCCGCGCGGACGCGCAGGCGACGCTCACCATGGCCGCGCCGGATTGGATCGGCCTCAACGAGGGCACGCTGGATCCGATGACCGCCTTCGTGAGCGGCAAGCTCAAGATCGCGGGCGACCAGGGTCTAGCCCAGAAGTTCCCCCGGTACTTCAAACGACCCAGCGGCAACGGCTCCGGCATTCCGCTCGCTGATCTCGTGCCCGCGCGCCTCGCGCTGCTCGCCCAGTCCTTTCGCATCGCCACGAAAGACGCGACCTGGGGAAGTGGCGTCGAACTGAAGGGCGAGGATTCCGCCGTGCGAGGCCTCGTGGAAGGCCAGATCGAGCCTGGCCCAGCGCTCCTGGGCGGCCAGCTCGTCTTCGCGGGCGACATGGCGCTGCTGCGTTCCGCCTGGGCCACCTGGAGCGCCGCTCCCGTGTCCCGCCCCAAACCGAAGCGGCCCTCCATGCTCGCGTTGGGCATCGCCTGGTTGAAGAGCAAGTTCTGATCCGCTAGATTCGCCAGAGAGCCATCTGACGCTCCGATGGCGGCTCCGAGGATGGAATGGGGCCGTAGGGCGTCCCGGTCCAACCGGATACATCGGAGACGCCATGCGTTCGAAATCCATCTTTCTGGTTCCGCTGTGCGCGCTCGCGACCGCGCAGCAGTCTGGAGTGGTTCAGCATCCTCCAGCCAAGGAGGCGAGCGCATCTGTGGAGGTCAAGGGTCACGCCGAGCCGGTCAAGGTCCATGATCTCGACGCGCCCTTGAACGATCTGTTGGGCATCGCCGACACGGCGAGCCAAGGCATCGTCACGGCGGAGAGACTGGGCGAGCGAGCCTATCTGCGCGCGGGAGAAGTGCTGGAGACCGTCCCCGGCCTGCTCATCAGCCAGCACAGTGGCGAGGGCAAAGCCAACCAGTACTACTTGCGTGGTTTCGATCTGGATCACGGCACCGACCTCGCCGTGTCCGTGGCCGGTCTGGCCGTGAACCTGCCCTCCAACGCCCACGGGCAAGGCTACTCAGACCTGAATTTCCTCATCCCTGAGCTGGTGCGCGACATCCAGTACGAAAAGGGCCCCTACTTCGCGGACTCTGGCGATTTCGCCGCAGCGGGCTCCGTGCGCGTGGACTATGTCCGCACGCTGGCTCCCATCGCCCAAATGGAGTTTGGCGCGGATGGCTATCGGCGTTTCCTGGCGGCGGGTTCCATGAAGGTCGGGCAGGGTGACCTGCTCTCCGCGCTTGAGCTGATGAGCAACGATGGCCCGTGGGTCCATCCGGATGCTTACCGCAAGGCGAATGGCGTGGTGCGCTACAGTTGGGCCGGAGCTTCGGACGCCTTCGAAGTGACGGGCCTCGCGTATTCCGGACACTGGAACAGCAGCGACCAGGTGCCTGATCGGGCCATCGCCAGCGGTCTCATCTCCCGCTTCGGCGAGATTGATCCGACGGATGGCGGAGCGAGCCGCCGTCAAGCTCTTCTGGGCGTGTGGCAACACGCGGGGGAACGGACCTCCGCCAGGGTGGAGGCTTTCTTGTCCACCTACGCGCTGGATCTCTATAGCGATTTCACCTACTTTCTGAACGATCCGATCCATGGTGATCAGTTCCACCAGCACGATCGGCGGACTGTGTCCGGAATTCATCTCAGCCAGCGCTGGGGCTCAACCTTCCTTGGGCGGCCCATGGACAACGAGGTGGGACTCCAGATGCGCGATGACATCATCCCGGGTCTCAGCCTCTCCCATACGGACGCACGGCAGGAGCTTGGGAGCGTGATGCGCGACCAAGTGACCCAGACCACCGAAGGTCTCAGCTTCGAGAACCGCATCCAATGGTCCGCTTGGTTCCGCACAGTGCTTGGCGTGCGAGAAGATGCCTCCCAGGCGACGGTGCGGGCCGGCACGGCTCTCAACGCCGGGCGATCCAGCGCCAGCATCGCGAGTCCCAAGATGAGTTTCGTGTTCGGGCCTTGGCGGGAGACGGAGTTCTACCTCTCCTACGGACAGGGTTTCCACAGCAATGACGCGAGAGGCACGACCATCTCGGTGGACCCAGCCACCGGCGTGGCTCAGAGTCCGGTGACGCCCTTGGTGAAGGCCCGCGGCGAAGAGGTTGGTGTCCGCGGCGCCGTGCTCCCAGTCTGGCGAACGACGCTGGCGTTCTGGCGATTGGATCTGGCTTCGGAACTGACTTTCAGTGGTGACGATGGCACCACCTCGCCCAACCGGCCCACCCTCCGGGAGGGCATCGAATGGAGCAATGAAGTCCGCTTCACCGACCGATGGACCTTCAACGCGGATCTCGCCTATTCCACCGCGCGTTTCACGGTTCACGATGCCATCGGCGACGCGGTGCCTCAGTCCATCCGTGGGGCGGCCATTTGGGGTCTGGCGTGGCGCGTGGATGACGCGATCCAGGTGAGCCTCCTGGATCGCTGGTTCGGCCCGCGCGTCCTCACCGAGGACGGCAGCGTGGAGAGCCGGGCTTCGAACCTGGCTCAGGCCCAGGCGAAGTGGCAGGCCACGCGGCATCTCGCGCTGACCTTCGACCTCTTCAACCTCTTCAATGCCCAGGCCAGCGACATTGATTACTACTACGCCTCGCGCCTGCCGGGAGAACCTTCGGTCGGCGTGGACGATGTGCATCTGCACCCGGTCGCGCCACGGGAATGGCGCGTGGGAATGAAGTGGACCCTCTAGTCAGTCTTGCCGAAGCTCTCGTCAGTTCCGGTGAGCACCCAGGCGCCGCCCCGCTTCTCGAAGACCGCGTGCCGCGGCTTCGTGTCGCCGATGCGGACGGTGGGGTGGAGCAGGGTGAAGAGCGGGAACTGCGCGGTGGGGTTCGCAAGCTTGATCTGGTAGGTGACCTTCGCGGTGTTCCCCTGCTCGGAATGATGCGTGCCTTGCACGAAGACCGCCTGGGCCGCGGGCACGAGCCAGCCGTTGCCGCTGGCCTGTACCGGCGCGCCGGGCTTCGGTGTGAAGGTGTAGACCGCGTTGCCGGTCTTGCCTTCGCTCTTCTCGATGTCGAACCAGTTGGTCTTCTGGAGGTTGTCCATGAAGGCCTGGGCGCGCGTGGCCTCTGGCGATCCCGCCGCGGCGGAGACGCGGCTCGGGACTTTCACGGGCACGGTGACGGGGTACTTGGCGCGGATGGCCGCCTCGGCCGCGGATTTCTGGAGGCCCCGCGAGCAGGCGGCGGTGGCGAGCAGCAGCAGGATGGGGGCGGCGCGGCGCATGAGGGCTCCGAAGTTCCTTCCGATGGTGCCACACTGGAGCGATGGACGCCTCGGCCCTGGAGGCCCGCCTGATCGAGACCGTCCGCGCCAAGGGCGCGGGCCGGAAGGCCTTCGTCTGCTTCTCCGGCGGCGTGGATTCGACCCTCGTGCTGGCCGCCTGCCTACGCGCGGGCCTGGAGACGAAGGCGCTGCTGGCGGTGAGCCCTTCGCTCGCGCGGGAAGAGCGAGCGGAAGCCCACGCCCTCGCGGGCGCGCTCGGCGCGGAGCTGGATGAACTCGCCACCGGCGAAACCGAGTTGCCTGAATACCGCGCCAACGCCGGTGACCGTTGCTACTGGTGCAAGTCCACCCTCTACGGCGTCGCGGAAAAGGCAGCGGCGGAACTGGGCCTGGACGGCGTGCTGATGAACGGGACGCATCTTGAAGACTTGGGCGATGTGCGCCCCGGCCTCCAGGCGGCGAAAGAACATGGCGTCGTCTCGCCCTTGGTGGACGCGGGATTCGATAAGGCGGCCATCCGCGCCCTCGCTCGCCACTGGGGTCTGCCCAACGCGGAGAAGGCCGCCGCTCCCTGCCTCGCGAGCCGCTTCCCCGTGGGCACGGAAGTGACGCCCGAACGGCTCAAGCAGGTCGAAGCGATGGAGAGCTTTCTCCGGAGCAAGGCGCTGTGGCCCGCGCGCGCGCGCTGGCACGACAGCGTCGTCCGCATCGAGCTGGACGCTTCGCTCGGACCGCGTTGCTTTGAGGAACCGCTCCGCACCGAGCTCGAGCGCGCCGCTTGGCGGGCGGGCTTTCGCTTCGTGGCCGTGGACCTCGGCGGCGTTCAAAGCGGGAGCCTGGCGAAGAAGGTTTCGTTCGCGGATTCCGCCGATGACGCCGATTCAAGGCGCGCTGGCCATCCTTCCGAATCTGCGCAATCTGCGTAATCTGCGGATAAAGGAATAGGTCCATGGACATTCGATGGGACGAATCTCGCGAATCGCGCACGGGCATTCCCGAAGTCGTGTTCGGTCCTGGCAAGACCCTCGACCATCTCGTGAAGCTCTTCGGTGAAGGCGAAGGCCTGCGCTTCGCGACGCGGCTTGCCCCGGAGCAGATGGACGCGCTGGACAAGCTCGCGGCCGTGGATCGCGTGAGCCGCACGGCCGTGCGCGCGCCCAATGCGCTCCGTGATCTGCCACCCGTGGGCGTCATCACGGCGGGTACGGGCGACATCCCCGTGGCTTCGGAAGCCCGCGCCACGCTGGCGGCGCTGGGCTATCCGGCCAAAACCTTCTTCGATGTGGGCGTGGCGGGCCTGCATCGGCTTCAAGCCATCCTGCCGGAGCTGAAAGCCTGCCCGGCCCTCATCGTCTGCGCGGGCATGGAAGGCGCGCTGCCCAGCGTCGTCGCGGGTCTCGTGGATTCGCCCCTCATCGCCGTCCCCACCAGCGTGGGCGCGGGCGTGAGCGAGGGCGGCCGCGTGGCGCTCATGTCCATGCTCTCCTCCTGCAGCCCCGGCATCGCCGTAGTGAACATAGACAACGGCTTCGGCGCGGCGTGTCTTGCGATTAAGATGATGAACAGAATGGCGAACCGCGAAGACGCGAAGAACGCAAAGTAAATCGCTTTTCTTGGCGTCCTTCGCGCCTTTGCGGTTCATCTTTTCCTAGAACAGGAACAGCTCGGCGCTGTCGGGGTTCTTGCCGAAGAAGGTGACATCTTCGATGTTCCGCACCTTCGGCCCGCGCAGCAGCGCCCACAGCAGCCGCTCGATGCCGATGCCGGCGCCGAAGGTGTCGGGGAAGGTGGGGCGGCCTTCCGAGTCACGGCGGCAGGCGAGGTGGAGGAAGGGGCCATAGCCGCCGAGGGCCTCCAGGTTCGCGATCTCGCCGCGCGCATCGAAACGCGGCACTTCGGGGATGACGCCGTTGTCGAGGAGGCGCGCGAGGATGGCTTCCGGCAGCCATTCGCGCAAGGCACCGCTCATCACTTCGAAAGCCGGGGACTCGGCGCCGTCCGCCAGGCGGCCCTTCACGACGAGGTCGTAGTTGAAGATTTGGCGGCTCGGGAATTCGGCGAGGGCGCGGCGAGAACCATCCCGCCGCAGGTAGGGATAGATGAGGTCATAGTTCTCCCGCATGAGGCCCACGATGAAGAAGGCCTGGGACTCCGTCTGCCGCCCGAACCAGGTTTCGGCTTCCTCTTTGGGCACGGGGGCCTCGTCGAGCTGGAAGACCGGGAAGGGGCCCTCGGGCAGGTCCAGCCTCACGCCGAGCGCGCTCAGGCTGTCGTCGGCCCATTCGCGCGCCCGCTCGAAACCCGCGCGGGCCATGCCTTCAAAGAAGCCAAGGGCTTTGGCCAGGTCTTCGCGGAGGATGCCTTCGACCTGCTCCGGCCGGTCCAGGTAGGCATCCAGCTCGACCCTGCGTTCGCGCCGCAGTTCCACATCGAGCTGGCTGAAATCCAGCAAGTACTTCCCACGCTGGCGCTCCGCGGGCAGCTCCAGGCGCAGGTTGGGCGAGTCCACGAAGACCCCTTTCAGGCGCGGGT
>CAYYJN010000002.1:21271-43033 GCA_964472275.1 uncultured Solibacteraceae bacterium | reverse complement strand
GGCAGCTCCAGGCGCAGGTTGGGCGAGTCCACGAAGACCCCTTTCAGGCGCGGGTTGTGGCAGGCCATGAACTTCGCGTAGATCATGCTGTGCGTCGCCACATAGGCGCTTTCGCGGTAAGGGATCCTCGGCAGATGCTCGACGCCGTGGGCCAGCGGGTCCGTCACCAGGCTCATCTGCACGCGCTCCAGGTTCAGGAGTCCTGCTCGGAGCAGGTAATCCTGCATGCCGGAGACGAGCGCGCTTCGGATCCGCAGCACATGGAAGAGGGTCTCGCCCTCCCACTTCTTGAGGTACCTCGTTTCGATCTCCTCGCGCAGGCTGCTGCCGCTTCGCGCGAGCTGGTCCTGGTGCCGCAGCAGGCGGCGGCCGACTTCACGGTAGGGGGTGGGGAAGGTGGTGTTGGCGTTGGCGCTCATCTGAGCCTCCTGGGTTGGGGGGTGAAAAGAAAAACCCCCGACTCGCGCGATGCGGGTCGGGGGTGGTCTTGGCGGATGAGGTTCTGTTAGCTCAGGCCCTCGCCGCCCCACGCGCGATCCGCGCTGGGGGTGGCGTTATTGCGGTTGTTCTGCCGCATCAGGTGGGCCGTGGCCATGGCCTCTGAGCATGGGACAGGGGCGGAAAGGCCGTCAAGGACAAGTCGCGCGGCTCCCCGTAAAATGGAGGTTCTGCCCGAGGACGCCATGCACCAGGCTTTCAACGACCATCTCCGCGCCACGCTCGATTCGCTGAAGGAGCAGGGGCTCTTCAAGACCGAGCGGGTGATGACGAGCCCGCAGAACGCGCGGGTGGAGGCCAACGGCAAGAAGGTCATCAACCTTTGCGCGAACAACTACCTGGGCTTGTCAGACCATCCCGCGCTCATCGAGGCCGCCAAGGGCGCGCTCGACGCCCGGGGCTTCGGCATGTCCTCCGTGCGCTTCATCTGCGGCACCCTGGATCTGCACAAGGAACTGGAAGCGAAGCTCAGCGCCTTCCTCGGCTTCGAGGACACCATCCTCTTCTCCAGCTGCTTCGACGCCAACGGCGGCGTGTTCGAAGGTCTGCTGGGCGAAGAGGACGCCATCATCAGCGATGCGCTGAATCACGCCTCCATCATTGACGGCGTGCGGCTCTGCAAGGCCAAACGCTACCGCTACGCGAACTCGGACATGGCGGATCTGGAAGCCCAGCTTGTGAAGGCGAAGGCCGATGGCGCCCGCTTCATCCTCGTCGTCACCGATGGCGTGTTCAGCATGGACGGCTACATCGCCAAGCTGCCGGAAATCGTTGCGTTGAAGGAAAAGCACGGCGCGCTGCTGATGATTGATGACAGCCACGCCGTCGGCTTCACGGGCGCGAATGGCCGCGGCACCCATGAGCACCACGACGTCATGGGCAGGGTGGACCTCATGACCGGCACGCTGGGCAAGGCCCTGGGGGGCGCCAGCGGCGGCTATGTGAGCGGGTCGAAGGCGATGGTCGAGATGCTGCGCCAGAAGGCGCGGCCCTACCTCTTCTCGAACACGCTCATGCCCGCCATCGCCGCCGCCAGCCTCAAGGCGCTGGAGATGCTGGGGCAGGGCGCCGAGCTGCGCGAGCGCTTGCGGGCCAACGCCAAACACTTCCGCGAAGGCATGACCAAGCTCGGCTTCGAACTGCTGCCCGGCGAGCATCCCATCATCCCCGTCATGCTCCACGACGCGCCGCTGGCCCAGGCCTTCGCGACGAAGCTGCTGGACGAAGGCGTCTATGTGATCGGCTTCTTCTTCCCCGTCGTGCCCAAGGGTCAGGCACGCATCCGCACCCAGATGAGCGCCGCGCATTCCATCGCCGACCTGGACCAGGCCATCGCCGCCTTCGCCAAAGTCGGCCGCGAGCTGGGCGTCATCGCTTAGAAGTTGCGCTACAGGTGGGGGGAAAGCAGCAAGATCGGCTGCCCCTTCAGGTGCTCCGCAAGGTCCATTCCCGGGTCTGCGACAAAGTGCGGTCGTTTGATTCCAGACTTCTCGCGGAAATACAGGTCGAATGAAGCCTGTTGAACGGCCTTCGTCAGGTCCGGGTACTCATGCTGGCTTTCGGTGAGCATGCCGACCCAAAAGGGCATGTAGCAAAGATTCCATCCAGCCGTGAAAGCATCGGGGTTCCACGGATTCCCCCAGATGTGGCGCACTCCAAAACCTGAGCCTCTCGCGATCTTTCGTCCCGAGTATCGTTGCCAGGCCATCTGGGCGTGGTGATTGTCATCCAGCTTCACTTTGCGACCCTCCCATTCACCTGTCTCGCCCTTTGATCGGCCTGGATAGTGCACCCCGCTGGTCCGTGCGCGGTCCGGGAATTGAACAGGATTGGCATGCACAATCTCGGGCCTTATGAAGAATGAATGTGCGAAGGCTGCTTGTAGAACCGATACTCCGGCACGGCGCAGGTAGTCCTCCAGCAATTGGATCGGATGAGGTAGGTCCGCAAGATGTTCATGTGTGCCGAGGTGTTCCGGTTGCATGCATCCCCTTCGATTTGGATCATCAAGTCCGGTCATCTTGAGAATTAAAGTTCGTTGTCAAACCTCAATATTTCAAAAGATAGTCGTGAATGACAACGCTTTCGCAGCCGCGAGAAGATTCTTGTCGAAAGCCAGGAACATGACTTCGTCTTCAAACGCGGCACGCAACATGGCCCGTGCTTCGCGGGCGGAGGCCAGATGGATGGCGTCGTAGGTGCGCAGGGGGAATCGCTGGGCGAGGGTGCGCGCCTGCTCCAGCACTTCGTCGGACAGGGGGATCTCCTGGATGGACTGGTCCCAGTAGTCGTCGAGGCTTCCGAGCAGATGGGGCAGGTCCGCGGCAGAGAGACGGTTCAGATGGACCATGCGCGCCAGGCTCACAGCGGCTTCGGTATGGCCCAGGCGGCTGCAGACGAGCACGCTGGCGCTTTTCGCGGCCGCACGGACCTCCGCGCTGCCGGGTTCGTCCACCAGCAGCTTCAGAAGGGCGGAGGTGTCGAGGTAGCAGGGAGCCTTCTGGCGCTTCACCGGCACATCAGCCCTCGCGATCCATCAGCGCCACATCGGAGGCGCTCGGCCCCTTGCCCTTCAGCTTCACGGGCTTGGGCAGGGGACCTGGGCGCTTGAGATGGATGACGGCGGTCTCTCCCTGGCCGTGGGGCACCAAATCCGCGATGGGCGTGCCGTGGTTGGTGATGACCACGCGCTGGCCGCCCTTCGCCAGTCTGGTGAGGTGACTCAGATTGGCCTTGGCTTCCCGGAGCGGGACTTCTTCGAGCAAGGGGGCGCGACTCATGGTCTCTCCATGCCATGAGGATAGGCGATTGTAGTCACAATGCAACCACTTCGCGTCTTTGTGCCTTCGTGGTGAAATGGCCTGTTCGGAGTCCCCATGAAAGCCCTGATCAAGTCCAAGTCGGAAGAAGGCATCTGGATCACGGCGGACGCGCCGAAGCCGGAGCTGGGGGTGCATGATGTGCGCATCCGCATCCACAAATCGGCGATCTGCGGGACGGATGTCCACATCTACAACTGGGACGAGTGGAGCCAGAAGACCATCCCCGTGCCCATGGTGGTGGGGCATGAGTATTTCGGCGTGGTGGACGCGGTGGGCGACGAGGTCGAGGCCTTCAAGCCCGGTGACCGTGTGAGTGGGGAAGGGCATCTCACCTGCGGCTTCTGCCGCAACTGCCGCGCGGGCAAGCGTCACCTCTGCCGCAACACGGTGGGCGTGGGCGTGAACCGGCCCGGCTCCTTCGCCGAATACCTCGTCATCCCGGCGGAGAACGCCTACAAGATCCCGGACAACATCCCCGACGAGCTGGCCTCCATCTTCGATCCCTTCGGCAACGCGGTGCACACGGCCCTGAGCTTCGGCCTCGTGGGCGAGGATGTGCTCATCACCGGCGCGGGCCCCATCGGCATCATGGCCGCGGCGGTGGCCAAGCATGTGGGCGCGCGCCATGTGGTCATCACGGATGTGAACGAGTACCGCCTCTCGCTCGCGAAGAAGATGGGCGCCACGGCGGCGGTGGATGTCTCCAAGCAGGATCTCAAGGCCGTCATGAAGGATCTGGGCATGACGGAGGGCTTCGATGTGGGTCTGGAGATGAGCGGCAATCCGCGCGCCTTCCGGCAGATGCTCGACACCATGAACCACGGCGGCAAGATCGCCATGCTCGGCATCATGCCCGGCGAGCAGGCCATTGACTGGAGCCAGGTGATCTTCAAGGGCCTCGTGCTCAAAGGCGTCTACGGCCGCGAGATGTTCGAGACCTGGTACAAGATGGTCGCCCTGCTCCAGAGCGGTCTCGACCTGTCGCCCATCATCACGCACCGCTTCGGCATTGACGATTTCCAGAAGGGCTTCGACGCCATGCGCAGCGGCCAGTCAGGCAAGGTCATCCTGGACTGGGGCGTGAAGTAGCGCCTTAAGGCCGGAACGGCTGGGGCTGGGGAATGGGATCGAAACCCGCCGTGTCCACGGACTCGCCATCGTGGAAGAGTAGATCCTTGGCGAGGCCGTCTCCGCCGGGAGCGAGGTCGGTGCCGAGGGACGCCAGATCGTAGTGGTCCAGCTTGGTGTTGAAGAGTTGCCGCGCGGGGCCGCGCTTGGGCGTGATGCTCACGATGGGCTGGCCCACATAGGCGCGGTAGAAGAAGGGGTGGTTCCAGGAGGCCTGGGGCACCTGATCCAGATAGTCCGGAACGAGGTCGTTGAGGCTCACGGGATATTCGCCGTGCTTCTCCTTGTAGCGGGCGAGGGCGCCGAGGATCTTGCCCAGGGCCGCGCGGGTCGTGCGCTGCTTCTCGTTCTGGTCCCGCTCGATCATGGCGTTGACGAAGAAGAGGTCCTTCTTCGCCTGCTGGGCCGCGTCGCTGGCGGGGTAGCGGGCGATGAGGTCGTTCCAGAGCGCCCGGGCTTCGGGGCCTTTGCCGGCCACGCTCAATTTACGCCCCTCGTCATAAAGACTCTGGGGAAGGCGGGGGTCCTGGTCGGGCTGGCAGGCCAGAAGGGTTCCCAGCAGGAAAATCGGCATGAGGCGGGAGCGCATGGCCCGAGCCTATCAGGCCGGGGCCATCCTCGGAAGGCGATTCAGGCTAGGATTTCTGCGGAGGTTGGCCATGTCCGAACGCCCCTGGCTGGTGGGCATCGTCGGGGGATCCGGCAGCGGCAAGACCTCGGTGGCGGTGGAGCTGGTGCGCCGCATCCGGCGGCGCGGCGCGCAGGCGCTGCTGCTGGACATGGACGCCTACTACGCGCCCATGGATGTGGTGGCGGAGCGCTTCGGCGGCAAGGCCATCAACTGGGACCATCCCGACGCCTTCGACTTGGAACTGATGGCCTCGCACCTGCGCGCCCTCCACGCGGGCGAGCCGATCCGCAAGCCCCGCTACGACTTCACGCTGTCCGACCGCACGGGCTGGGAAGATCCCATCCAACCCGGGCAGGTGGTGATCCTGGAAGGCCTGCTGCTCTTCGCGCTGAAAGAGCTGCGCGAGCACCTGGATGTGAAGGTGTTCGTGGACGCGGACGCGGACATCCGCATGCTGCGCCGCATCCGCCGCGACACCGCCGAGCGCGGGCGCACGCTGGAAAGCGTCATGGAACAGTACGAGCAGAGCGTCCGCCCCATGCACCTGGAATTCGTCGAGCCCAGCAAACGCTGGGCGGATCTCATCGTGCCCATGGGGGTGGAGAACCTCACGGCCCTGGATCTGCTCACCCACCACATCGTCCAGAAAGTCCGATCCCGGGAAGCCGCCCACGAAGGCGCGCCGGAAGAGGCCTCCGCCGGATGAGGCTGCTGCGCCAGCACCCGCCCGCCTTCGATCCCGCCACGCCCTGGATCCAGGAAGACGAAAGTGTGCGCCAGGACTCGCGGTTGTTCCGCCAGATCGTCGCGCGGCGCCGCAGCCCGCACACGGGCCGCGAACACGCCTTTTATCGTCTGCAAGGACCGGATTGGGTGAATGTGGTGGCCTTCACGGGCGGGGGCGAGTTGCTCGTGGTGGAGCAGTTCCGCCATGGCATTGACGAGCCGACGCTGGAGATCCCCGGCGGCAGTTGCGATGAAGGCGAGTCCCCGCTGGAATCCGCAGTCCGGGAATTGCGCGAAGAGACGGGCTTCGAGGCCCGTGAATGGATCGCCCTGGGCCGCTGCGCCCCCAACCCCGCGACCCTCGGCAACCGCTGCCACACCTTCCTGGCCCTCGGCTGCGAGCCGGTGGCGGACCTGGCCTTGGACCCTTCCGAAGAGCTTCGGGTCTGGGCCTATTCCTGGCCCGAGTGGGAGGATCTCCTGCGCCAGGGCGCCATCGAGCATGCCCTCGTGCTGACGGCCTTCTTCAAGCTGGACCGCTGGGAGGGCTGGCCCGCGCTGCAGGAAACGCTCGAAGCGCGGTAGGCTGGAAGCTCTTGCGACAGGAGCCAGAATGGCCAGCGAGTGCAGCTTCGATGTGGTCTCCAAGGTGGACATGGCGGAGGTGAAGAACGCCGTGGACCAGGCCATGAAGGAGATCGGCCAGCGCTACGACTTCAAGGGCAGCATCGCCAAGATCGAGCTTCAGGGGGCCGACAAGCTGACCCTCCACGCCGATGACGAGACGAAGCTGAAGGCCGTGGTGGATGTGCTCCAGTCCAAGCTCCACAAGCGCGGCGTCAGCATCCTCGCCATGGAGTTCGGCAAGCTGGAGGCGGCCAACAAGGGCACCGTCCGCCAGGAAGTGAAGATCAACCAGGGCATCTCCGTCGAAAAGGCGAAGAAGCTCGTGGCGCTGCTCAAGGACCACAAGCTGAAGGCCCAGGCCTCCATCCAGGGCGACCAGCTCCGCGTCAGCGGCAAGGACAAGGACCAGCTCCAGGAGGCCATCGCCCTGTTCAAGAAAGAGCAGGAGAAGCTGGCGATTGATCTGCAGTTCACCAACTACCGTGGCTGAGGTAGTGATGGGCGTCAGGCGTCAGGCGTCAGGCGTCAGGCCTGTTCGCATGCCGGGTCGCGCGCCCAGGGCATCAAGCCGCGCAGGGAGGCCCGACGCCCGACGCCCGACGCCCGACGCCGGAATCAGCCAGCCTGGAGCCTGATGCGCCGCCTCGACCTCGCCCGATACTTCCTCTCCATCCAGCCCAAGCTCGCGGGCGTGGAGGCGGAGCTGCAGCGCCTGCTCCAGAGCGATGTGGCGGTGGTGGAGAAGCTCGCGGCCCACATCCGCGAAGGGCAGGGCAAGCGGCTCAGGCCCGCGCTGGTGCTGCTGGCGAGCCGTTTCAGCGGCGCGCAGGGCGACGCGGACATCCGCTTCGGCGCGGTCTTCGAGCTGATCCACACGGCGACGCTCGTGCATGACGATGTCATTGACCACGCCCAGTTGCGCCGCGGCAAGCCCACGCTGAACCGCCTCTGGGGCAACACGCTGACGGTGCTCTTCGGCGACCTGCTCTACATCCACGCCATGTCCAGCGCCATCCAGGGCCGCTCCTGGCGCCTCATGGAGATCCTCTCCGAGGTGACCACGCGGATGATCGAGGGCGAGCTCATCCAGAACGATGTGCTCTTCAAGCTGGACACGAGCCGCAAGGACTACTTCGACATCCAAGAACGCAAGACCGCGCTGCTGTTCGGCGGCTGCACCGAGGCCGGCGCCGTGCTGGGCGCGCGCTCGGAAGCGGATTGCGGGGCCATGCGCCGCTACGGCCTGGAGATCGGCCGCGCCTTCCAGCTCGTGGACGATCTGCTGGATTACACCGCCACCAGCGAGCAGCTCGGCAAGCCCGCTTTCAGTGACCTGCGCGAAGGCAAGCTCACCCTGCCCATGCTCACCTTGCTGGAGAAGGCGCCGGAGGAGACCCGCGCCATCGTCCGCCGCATCTGGGACCGGGGCGAAGAAGTGCCCATCCCCGCCGAGGATGAGGCCGCGCTAAAACGGTTGCTCCAGGCGCACGACGCGCTGGCCGAGACCCGCGAACTGGCCCGCAAGGCCTCGTCCTCCGCCACGGCCATCCTGGACAGGCTCGATGGCGAGAAGGGCACCAAGGCGCTGTTGCACGAGATCCCCGCAGCCCTGCTGGAGCGGAGCAAGTAGCTTTTCAGGCGTCAGGCGTCAGGCCTTCATGCGAGCCGAACGGCTGGGGATCGTCATCTCTCAATGCATATAGGCCCGACGCCGGATGCCTGAAGCCAGACGCCCCTAAATTTACAGGTCCGTCTCGCCGGCGGCGCGAAGGTCGAAGGCGATGCCGTTGCGCTTGCAGGCCTGGATGAAGGTCTCCTTGTCGGGGCACTTCAAGTAGCCTTCCAGCGGGTCCACCTTGCGGGCGGCGATGAGATCCACCAGCGCGTCGTTCATCAAGCGCTGGCCGTAGGCCTTGCCGGTCTGCATCTGGGAGACGATCTGGGGCGTCTTCGCCTCGCGGATGAGGTTTGCGATGGCCGGCCCGATGAAGAGCGTCTCCAGCGCGGCCACGCGCCCACCTCCGATCTTCTTGAGGAGGATCTGGCTCACGACGCATTTGAGCGCGTCCGAAAGCATCACGCGGATCTGCTGCTGCCGGTCCGCGGGGAACTGATCCACGATGCGGTCAATGGTGCCGATGGCGTTGTTGGTGTGCAGGGTGCCGAAGACGAGGTGGCCCGTCAGCGCCGTCTCCAGCGCGATGCTGATGGTCTCCAAGTCGCGCATCTCTCCCACGAGCACGATGTCGGGATCTTCGCGCAGGGCGGCGCGGAGGCCGGACTTGAAGCCTTCCGTGTGGGTTCCGACCTCCCGCTGGTTCACCAGGCAGCGCTTGCGGGGATGCACGAACTCGATGGGGTCCTCGATGGTGATGATGTGATCCTTGCGCTGGCGGTTCGCGAGATCAATGATCGCGGCCAGGGTCGTGGACTTGCCGCTGCCCGTGGGCCCGGTGACGAGCACGAGGCCCTTCGGGAGCATGGCGAGGCGGCGCACCGGCTCGGGGATGCCGAGGGCGTCCGGATCGGGGATCTCGTTGGGGATGACCCGGGCCACGAGGCCCGGCCCGACGCGGTCCATGAAGAAGTTGATGCGGAGGCGGCAGCCGCCAGCCTCGAACGGGTAGGCGAAGTCGGCGTCGTGCTTCTCCTCGAAGTGACGCCAGGTGTCGCCGTTGGCGAGGCTGCGCATGAGGTCTTCCATCTGGGAGGGCCCCATGACGCCGAACTCGGTCAGTTCTTCCATGTCGCCGGAGATGCGGGCGAGCGGGGCCTGATGGGAGGTGAGGTGCAAGTCGGAGCCCTTGCGGGCGAGCAGCGTCTTGAAAAGCCGCTCGGCGAGACTGCCGCCGCCCGCGCCAGAGAGCTCGATGCGGGGGGCCGGACTCGCAGCGGGGTTGGAGGCCGAGGCCGGGGCAGTAGATGCCGGAGGAGTGGGGGTTCCCAGTTCAATGCGAGGCGCGGCGGGGGGCGGTGCTGCGGGAGCTGTGCCCGCCTGAGGAACGGCTTCGAGGCTGACTCCGGCGGGCACTCGCTGAAGCTTCAGAGCGAGGGGCTTCCCATCCAGCATGTAGGCCCAGTCCAGCACCGAGACCGTCGCCCAGTTGCCCTTCTCATCCGGCCCCATGACCTCGCCCGCCAAGGCCTCGACCATCACCGTGGTCATGGGCGTGGGGATGAGGTTGAGCCTCTGCCCATCGGGCAGCTCCAAGACCGGGGGCTGCCCCGGCGCCAGGAGGAGGCGCTTGGCGTTCCTGGCGAAAATATGGACGAGGAATCGGTCGAGTTGGGCCATATGCGTGTCTTGGAAAACCTCAGCATACCCTTCCACGGCATCCCGCGGTTGATCCTTGAGCTTCGGTCCAAAGCCTCTCGTCGGTAGACTGGAGGGTGCTGCGGGCCCGGAACCGGCCCAAGCGTCATCCGGAGACCGCATGAACATCCATGAGTACCAAGCCAAGGAACTGCTCCGGCAGTACAAGGTCGCCACGCCGGACGGCCGCGTCGCGGTGGACGCGGAGGACGCCCGCCAGATCACCAAGGAATTCGGCGGCCAGTCCGTCGTGAAGGCCCAGATCCACGCGGGTGGGCGCGGCAAGGGCGGCGGCGTCAAGTTCGCTAAGAATCCCGAGGATGCGGCGGAGCTCTTCAAGAAGATGCTCGGCATGACCCTCGTGACGCACCAGACCGGCCCCGAGGGCCGCAAGGTCCACACGGTCTTCATCAGCAATCCCGTGGACATCGAGAAGGAGCTCTACCTGGCCTTCCTCGTGGACCGCGGCAGCTCGCGCGTCACCATCATGGCTTCCACCGAAGGCGGCATGGAGATCGAGGAAGTCGCCGAGAAGACGCCTGAGAAGATCGTGAAGGTCAGCATTGATCCCGCCATCGGCCTCGCGGGCTTCCAGGCCCGCCAGGTGGCCTTCGCGTTGGGCCTCTCGGGCGACGCGTTCAAGAAGGGCGTGGCCTTCCTGCAGAACCTCTTCCGCCTCTTCGTGGAGAAGGACTGCGCGATGGTGGAGATCAATCCCCTCGTCATCACCAAGCAGGGCGATGTGATCGCGCTGGACGCCAAGATCGGCTTCGATGACAACGCGCTCTTCCGCCACCCCGATGTGCTCGCCTACCGCGATCTGAACGAAGAGGCGCCCGAGGAAGTCGAGGCCTCCAAGTTCAACCTCAACTTCATCAAGCTGGACGGCAACATCGGCTGCATGGTGAACGGCGCGGGCCTGGCCATGGGCACCATGGACATCATCAAGTACCACGGCGGCTCGCCCGCGAACTTCCTGGATGTGGGCGGCGGCGCGACGGAAGAGGCCGTGAAGAACGCCTTCCGCATCATCCTGGGCGACAAGGAAGTGAAGGCCGTCCTCGTGAACATCTTCGGTGGCATCATGCGCTGCGACATCGTCGCCAACGGCATCGTGAAGGCCGCGAAGGAGATCGGCATCCAGGTGCCCGTCGTCGTCCGCCTCGAAGGGACCAATGTGGAAGAGGGCAAGAAGATCCTCGCCGAGAGCGGCTACAACCTCATCGTCGGCAACGACCTGAAGGACGCGGCCGAAAAGGTCGTGGCTTCGGTGAAGTAGGCCGCATGGAGCCCCATGACCTGAAAGAAGATCCCAAGCGGGCCGAGTACGCGGCGAAGTTCGCCGAGTACCAGGAGGCCATGCACGCCGGCGCCTGGCGCATCGGCTGGGGATTCTTCTTCGTCATGGTCGGCCTGCTGCCCATGATGTGGCTCTTCGTGTGGATGGTCGGGCCTCGCGCCTGGGAGCACACGCTCTTTCACGCGCCCGGCCTCATGTGGTTCGGCGCCGTGCTGAACCTCGCACTCGTGATCTTCCTGATCCTGCGCCTCTACAAGAAGAACCTGGAGCTGGACGCCACCAAGCGCCGCTTCCTCGCCGAGCTGCGCGCGCTCAAGGGCCTTCCGAAAAAGGCCCCGGCGAAGCCCGCGTCCAAGGACGAACCCAAGGATTGGGACGGCTTCCGGGATGACGCTCAACCTTTCTGAAACCGATCGCCTTTCTGAAACCGATTGAAGGAGAACTGACATGTCCGTGCTCGTCGGCAACCACACCAAGCTGCTCGTCCAGGGCATCACCGGCCGCGAAGGCCTCTTCCACGCCAAGGGCTGCAAGGACTACGGCACGCATGTCGTCGGCGGCGTCACGCCCGGCAAGGGCGGCACCGAGATTGACGGCTTCAAGGTCTGGAACACCGTGAAGGATTGCGTCCGCGACACCGGCGCCAACGCCTCCATGATCTTCGTGCCTCCCGTGGGCGCGGCAGACGCGATCCTCGAAGCGCTGGAAGCGGGCATTGAGCTCATCGTCTGCATCACCGAGGGCATCCCCGTCCTCGACATGGTGAAGGTGAAGCGCGTCCTCAAGGACTACCCCAAGAGCCGCCTCATCGGTCCCAACTGCCCCGGCGTCATCACGCCCGGCCAGGCCAAGATCGGCATCATGCCCGGCCGCATCCACAAGGCGGGCCATGTCGGCGTCGTCAGCCGCTCCGGAACGCTGACCTACGAGGCCGTGGGCCAGCTCACGGCGCTCGGCATCGGCCAGAGCACCTGCATCGGCATCGGCGGCGATCCGGTGAACGGCACCAGCCACATTGACGCGCTGGAGCTCTTCAACAACGACCCCGACACCCACGCCGTCATCATGATCGGCGAGATCGGCGGCTCGGCCGAGGAAGAGGCTGCCGCGTGGGTGAAGGCGAACATGAAGAAGCCCGTCGTCGCCTTCATCGCCGGCCAGACGGCCCCTCCGGGCCGACGCATGGGCCA
Source organism: uncultured Solibacteraceae bacterium (assembly GCA_964472275.1). Classification (GTDB taxonomy): domain Bacteria; phylum Acidobacteriota; class Holophagae; order Holophagales; family Holophagaceae; genus JAFDVN01. The sequence goes on along the minus strand of CAYYJN010000002.1, from coordinate 30,798 downwards.
CGCCGGCGCCATCATCTCCGGCGGCAAGGGCACCGCCGCCGAGAAGATGAAGGCCCTCGAAGCCGCGGGCATCACCGTCGTGAAGTCCCCCGCCGACATGGGCAAAGCCCTGGCCGAGCGCCTCGCCGCGAAGGCCTGATCCGCGAAGGGCAAAGCAGAAGGGCCGCGAAATCTTCGCGGCCCTTCTGCTTTGGGCGGGTATCGTGGACTCCCATCCGGAGCTCCCATGGCTGTGCGCGCGATCCCTGAAGGCTACGAGGGTGTGACGCCCTACCTCATCGTCCACGATGGCGCGTCGGCGCTTGAGTTCTACGCGAAGGGCTTCGGCGCGGAGGAGCTGATGCGGATGCCGACGCCGGAAGGGCGCATCGCCCACGCGGAGATGCGCCTCGGCAAGGCGATCTTCATGGTGGCGGACGAAAGTCCGGACTTCCTCGCCCAGAGCCCGAAGACGCTGAAGGGCACGCCCATCGGCCTCGTCGTGTATGTGGAGGATGTGGACGCGCTGTTCGCGCGCGCCGTCGCGGCCGGGGCGACGGTGATCCGGCCCTTGGCCGATCAGTTCTATGGCGACCGCTCGGGCACCGTGGAGGATCCCTTCGGCCACAAATGGACCCTCTCCACCCACACGGAAGACCTCAGTCCCGAGGAGATGGCGGACCGGGCCAAGGCCGCGGGCTACTGACATGGAGCCGTTCATCCAGGCCGGTCCCCAGCCCAGCCATCCCTGGCGCGGCGACCGGGTGCTGCGGAACTTCCTCGCGACCGCGCTGCCCAAGGACGCGCTGCGTGCCCTCGCGCCGGAACTGGATGCCTTCGGCGATCGGATGCTGGACCTGTACCGTTCCCAGTCGGAGGACCGCCTCAACGAGCCGCGCCTCGTGAGCTACGATCCCTGGGGCGCGCGGGTGGACCGCATCGAAGTGACGCAACACTGGAAGGCCTGCGAGCGCCTCGCGGCGGAGCAGGGCCTCGTGGCGACGGCCTACGAGCGGAAGCTCGGCGCGCTTTCGCGACTCCACCAAGCCGCGCTCATCCATCTCTTTCATCCCGCCAGCGACATCTACTCCTGTCCGCTCGCCATGACGGATGGCGCGGCGAAGACGCTACGAAGTCATGGCGCCAAGGCCGAGGCCGTGGCGCATCTCATCAGCCGCGATCCCGCTGCCTTTTGGACCAGCGGCCAGTGGATGACGGAAAGCACGGGCGGCTCCGATGTGGGCATTACGACGACGATGGCGCGGCGAGATGGCGGCACCTGGCGGCTCCATGGCCGCAAATGGTTTACCAGCGCGGCCGCGTCCCAGATGGCGCTGATGCTGGCGCGGCCCGAAGGCAATCCGCCCGGCGGCAAAGGGCTCGCGTTGTTCTATGCCGAATGCCGCGACCCCGACGGCGCGCCCAACGGCTACCGCGTGAACCGCCTCAAGGACAAACTCGGCACGCGCAAGCTGCCCACGGCGGAACTGGATCTGGACGGCATGATCGCCTTTCCTGTCGCTGGGCTCACGGACGGCATCAAAGCCATCGCGCCCATGCTGAGCGTCACGCGCACCTGGAACGCGCTCTGCGCGGTGTCCACGATGCGGCGTGGTCTCGACCTCGCGCGCGACTTCGCGAGGAAGCGCGTGGCCTTCGGCGCGCCGCTCTCCGAAAAGCCCCTGCACCTCGACACGCTCGCGGGCGTGCAGGCGGAATTTGAAGGCGCTTTCCAGCTCGCGTTCCGCGTCGCGCGGGAATTAGGCCGCGAGGAGAACGGCGAGACGGATGGCGCGCTCCTTCGCGCGCTCACGCCCCTCGCCAAGCTCTGCACGGCCAAGCAGGCGGTCGCGGGCGTCAGCGAGCTGCTGGAGGCCTTCGGCGGCGCGGGCTACATCGAGGACACGGGTCTGCCCGTCCTGCTGCGGGATGTGCAGGTGCTCGCCATCTGGGAAGGCACCACCAATGTGCTCGCGCTGGAAGCCTGGAAGGCGATCCAAGCCGCGGGCGGCCTGGAGATCCTGAAGCCTGAAGTGGAAGGTGATGGACGCTTCCCTGAGGCGGTCCAGCTTCTCACTGCGGCCTGGGTCAAACTCCAGGCCTGGTGGGCCGCGCCGGAAGAAGCTTCGGTCCGGGGCTTCGCCTTGACCCTCGCCCGGAGCCTGGAACTGGCCCTGCTTACCAAGCAGGCGGCTCAAGATGGCGACGCGCGGTCGGCGGCGGCCGTCCGCCGCTTCGCGGAACACGGCGTGGACCGCCTGGGCCGGTCTGCGCTGGAGGATTCCCGACGACTGTCGCTCGACGAACCCTGATCCCGAGCCGCTATCCTGGAAGGCCCCGGAGGCGCCCGTGCTCATCAGCCGCGAGATGGTGCTGGATCAGGACATCGGCCTCAACGCCGCGCTCTTCGGCGGCGACATGATGGCGCGCATGGACAAGGTCGCCGGCATCACCTCCTCGCTGGTCAGCCACAACCGCCGCTTCGTCACGCTCAAGGTGTCGGAGCTGGAATTCCACAGCCCCGTGCGGGCCGGGGACATCATCGAGTTCTACGGCGCCATCACCCGGCGCGGCACCACGAGCCTCACCGTGCAGTTGGAAGTGAAGGTCTACGCGCCGGTCAGCAACGCGCGCCGCGATGTGACCAGCGGCTCCTTCGTCATGGTGGCCGTGGATGACAGCCTGCGGCCCGAGCCCATCCTTTGGAAAGAAGACATGCTCAAGGAAGCCAGCGCCGAAGCCCAGGCGCGGCTGGATGAGAAGCAAGGCTCGAAGCGCCGGAAGAAAGCATGAGCGACGAGCTCGTCAAAGCCCATCTCGACCACCGGCGCGCGTGGGCGGATTTCGACTACTGCTACCCGGTCATCTCCCGCCGCAGCAAGGGCGTGTCGCTGGGCGTGAATCTCAATCCCGACAAGGTCTGCAATTTCAACTGCGTCTACTGCGAGGTGGATCGCGTCACGCCCGCCAAGCGCAAGGACATTGATCTGGATCAATTGGAACGCGAGATGGCGGCGCTGTTGGACCTCACGCTGGACGGCACGCTCTTCAAGGTCGCGCCCTTCGACAGCGCCCGCCCCGAGCAGCGGCGCCTCAATGACATCGCCTTCAGCGGCGATGGCGAGCCCACGACCGCGCCGGAATTCGCCGACGCCGTGGATCGCATCGCCAAGCTGAAGTGGGCGCGGGGCCTCCATGATGTGAAGCTGGTGCTCATCACGGATTCCAGCCGCCTCCAAGCCCGCGAAGTGATTCAGGGCCTCGACACGCTCCAGGCCAACAACGGCGAGATCTGGGCCAAGCTGGACGCGGGCACGGAGGCGTACTACAAGGCCGTCAACCGCAGCGCCATCCCCTTCCAGAAGATCCTCGACAACCTGGAAATCACGGCGCGCCTGCGGCCCCTGCTCATCCAGACGCTCTTCTTCTCCTGGCAAGGGCAGGGGCCATCGGACGAGGAGGTGGACGCCTACACCGGCCGCCTGCGCCACATCCTGAACTGGGGCGGCAAGCTCACGGGCATTCAGCTCTACACCGTCGCGCGCCCCACGCCGGAAGTGGAGGCGCGACCCCTCAAGGCGGCGGAGCTGGACGCCATCGCCGCGAAGATCCGCGAGGGGCTGCCTGAAGTTCCGCTGGAGATTTTCCACGGCCCTGAAGCCTGGCCCGAAGAAAACCAGCATGAGATTTAGTCTCCTCGCGGCCGCGAGCGCGGCGGGTCTGGCGGCCCTGCTGGGCTTCCATCATCAGGCTCCGCAAGCCCAGACGCCTCAACCTGCACCGGAGATCACCCTCGTCGCCACCGGCGACATCATGATGCACGCCGATGTGAAGCAGGCCGCCGCCGAGCATGGTTTCGACCCGCTTTGGTCGGATCTCGTTCCGGTGTGGAAGGGCGCGGATGTGGCTTTCGCCAATCTGGAAACGCCCGTGGCGCCCACCACCGGAAGGCCTGGTCGCCCCTACCAGTTCAATGCCCCCGCGGAACTGCCCAAGGCCTTGCAGGACGCAGGCCTGCAAGTGCTCTCCACCGCCAACAACCACGCCTTCGACCAGGGGCCGAAGGGCGTGGTGGAAACGCTTCAGCGGCTGCGGGACGCGGGCCTCGTGCCCATCGGCACGGGCGCGACGAAGGCGGAGGCGGAGCAAACGGCCTATCTGGAGCGGAAGGGAATCAAGCTCGCGTTCCTCGGCTTCTCCGACATCTTCAACAACGATCTGGATGGCACGCCGTCGCGGCCTTGGGTTCGCAAACTGGACCTCGACGCCGCGTGCGCCGCCGTGGCCGAAGCCCGCGCGCATGCGGACGCGGTCATCGTCAGCATCCATTGGGGCATCGAGGACCATCACGAGCCCACGGATCGCCAACAGGAAGCGGCGGCGCGGCTGGTGGCCGCGGGCGCGGACCTGATCCTGGGCCATCATCCCCATGTGCTCCAGCCGGTGGCGTGGGTGTACGCGGGCGGCCGCAAGGGGCTCGCGGCCTATTCCCTGGGCAACTTCATCAGCAATCAGAACCGCGTCTACCGGCCCTCCGACCCGCCGGTGATGGGCGATGAGCGGGATGGGCTCCTTTTGCGGGTGGTCCTGCGAAAGGCGCCGGGTGGCGTGGAGATCACCCGCGCCGAAGGCGATCCGCTCTGGTGCGAGAACAACTGGCGGGATCGGAAGGGCGGTCGGGTCATCCGCACCGTCCGCATCGCCGAGGCCATCAAGGACAACCCCTTGCTCGCGGCGCGCGCGGCGCGAATCCGTGACATCGTGGGGCCGGTCGTTCCCGTCATCCCCCCACCGGTGGAAGCGACTGGATCACCTTCCGGTCCAGCCCCCGCAGGATCTCATCCATGAGCGTGATCACTTTCGGAGCCTGGAAGTAGGCGCTGTGGATGTCGTGGGCGTCCGGCGGAATGAGCGCTGAACAGTCCTGCGCCCACACATTGTCGGGCACCGGCGCGGAAGGATCGAGGCCGCTCCGCCCCAGGCGCCGCTTGCCGAAATGCTTGAGCCCCGCCGAGACGCCCAGCACCGGGTCGCGGCCCGTGTAGAGGGCCGTCACGCGGTAGCAGAGGTTGGCGATGGCGTCCCCATCGCTGCCGGTCTGCTGTTCGCCGGAACCGAAGAGGTCGTTGTCCACATCCGCCGCGACCATGATGAGCTGGTTCACGAGGCTCAGCAACAGCGGGCGGTTCGCGCGGGTCCAGGCGGACTGCATGGCCTTCTGCAGCACGAAGTTGCCCATGCTGTGGGCGATGATCGAGGTTTTCGCGCGACAGGCTTTGGCCGGGTCTTTGGCGGCCTGTTTCTGCTTCACCGCCATCCAGTCATGGAGCTGATCCAGCACTTCGGCCAGATCCGGCGCCGTGGCCTCGGCCTCGCCGCGATCCGGCAGGTAATCCGTGGGCATCCCGCCGCTGGGCCAGGTGAAGAGGACGCAGATGCCGAGGGGGCGATCGGTGTCGAAGAGGGATGAGCAAACCTGCTCGTAGCGCGCGGCGGCATCGGCCCAGGCGTTGTTGAACCCGTGGATGAAGAGGGTCAGGTGTCGCTGATCTGTGTGGTCCAGATTGTCGGGCAGGGGCGGGAACTGGGAGGCGGCGTCCACCAGCGCCTTCTGGAACTGGGCGGCGCTGACGCGGCTCCAGTTCGAAAAGGCTTTGGGATCGCCGCCTTCCGAGGTCCACCAAGTCAGGCCTCCGCGGCTGGACCCTAGACCGTCCTTGCCGACCGTGCGGTTGCTGATCATCCAGTACCGGGGCATGGCCGCCTCCTGGGGAGGCCAGTTTACGCCCGGTTCAGATCAGTGCTCGCGGGTGATGAAGGGGTCGACGCCTCGGTCCTTCAGGCGCTTGGAAATGGCCTGCGCGGCCTTTTCGGCTTCGGCGCGGCTGGTGTAGGTGCCCACCCGAACTCGATGGACGGTGACGCCGCCGGAGGTGACGGCATCCTGCAAAGTCACCTGCCCGAAGTCGGCCTCTAACTTCTCCCGCAGATTCGCGATGTTCTGGGCGTCCCGAAGGGCCGCCACCTGGATCGTGTAGGGATTCTTCAGATCCTCATCGGGATCGAGGGCCACGGGGGTGTCGTTCACATCCACGGACCGGATACGGACTTCGGCCGTGCCGGTGCCCGTCATGTCGAGGCGCTTGGCGGCGCCTTCGGACAGATCCAGGATGCGGCCCCGGACGAAGGGTCCCCGGTCGTTGACTTTCACGATGACCTTGCGGTGATTGCCCAGGTTCTCCACTTCCAGCCAAGTGCCGAGAGGAAGGGTCTTATGGGCGGCGGTCATCTGCGAGGGGTCGAAGATCTCGCCGCTGGCGGTGGGCTTGCCCGCGAAGCCGTCGTTGCCGCCGTACCAGGAAGCCGTGCCGGACTCCTCATAGGCGTTCGCGGAAAGGGGGCTCTCCGGAGCGTAACGCCGCCCCCGCTGGCTCGTCATGGGCGGGCGGGTGCAGTGGAGCGTGAAGCTCGCCAGGAGCAGGGCGGCCATCGGGCCTGAACCGACCCGAACCCACCGAAGGAAGCCGCCTCGTCCCACCTTCATCGGAGTCGAGGGACCCAGGGCGATGGAGATCTCCTCCATCCATGCCGCGCTGGGGCGTGCTCCGTTGAACGGCTCGAGTCGGGTACTGTCCATGGGGCTCCGAATTCGGGGTCCCGGGCGTGGGCCACGGGTTCAAGCATCCAGTCCCAAGCATATCGTAAAAAGGCGATATTTCAACCGAAATAACTGTAAGACTCCCAGCGTCATCCATACAAAACGATGACTCCAAGTATATTTAGCTCGAAGTGCTGAAATGATTACTGCTTTTCGGGCAACTGGGAGGCTTGGAAGGGCCGGGGCTTGTTTCCGCCCTGGGTGAAGAGGGCGGGCAGATGGGAAAGGGCGGCTTGAGCTTCCGCTTCCGAGGCGAAGCGGCCCAGGCAGACCTGGCGGCAGGTGCGGCCATCCTTCATGGCCATGGGCACCAGGAAGAGGTCGGCGGGTTCCTTGAAGGCGGCCACGGCGCGGGCGAGGGTATCGGGCTGGCAGGCCACTTCCAAGCGCAGCACCCAGGCATCCTTGAGAGAGGCCCGGTAGGCGGACCCCTGGGCAAGCGCAGTCTCCCAATCGCCCTTGTGAAGGGTGGACCAGCGCTGGGCGGCGGTGGGGGTGGCCGTCGTCTTCTCGGGCCTCGGAGCTTCCGGCTGGGGTGCGGCAAGCGGCGAGGTTGGCTGCGCCTCAGGCGCGGCGGGCGCGGGGGTGGCCGGTCGCTGGCTGAGGACCTCCGATTCCGGGACAGGCGCGGGGCTGGCCGTGGCCGGAGCCGGGGCGGCAGGGGTTTGGGTCCATCGCCATCCGGCATAGCCGCCGAGACCGGCGAGAATCACCAGAAGCAGCATCCAAAGTCCGAACTTGCGAGGTGGTGCGGGCTCCCCGGGCCGGATGTCCACCGAGCCGGAGGCTTCCGCCGTGATCCGAAGATCAGGACCGGCCTCGGGGTCCAATCCTGGGGGCAGTTCGTCCGCGGCGGAAAGGGCTTCCGGTTCCGCATCCAGCTCGTCCAGGGAACCGGCCAGGTGGCGAAGGTCTTCGGTGGGCCGTTCGGCCGCCTCGATGGAGGCCAGGAGGGGCGAGATCGGTGGCGATGGCAGCGGCTCCGCCTGGGGCAGGGCCTGGATGGGCGGCGGGTCCAACTCCGCCGTGGCCCCGAGTTGCAAGCGGGCCAAGCCCATCTCCTTCAGGTAGAGCGCGAAGGCGCCCACCCGCATGGGCTCCAGCCCCGTCTCCTGAGCGAGATCCAAGAGGCGGCGCTTGCCATCGAAGAGGGTGGTGAAGCGGGCCAGATCCGGCGGCAGGTTCACATCCGGCCGGGATTCCAGGCTGAGCTTCTGATCCAGGGGGCCGAGCAATTCCAGCAGGCGCTCCCGATCCCGCAAATGCAGGCAGCCCACCAGCAGGGTCAAGGGCGTGTCCAGGGAGAGGCGCACCACGGAAGCGTCCAGGGCGTGGGCCTGGAAGCGGGGCTCCTCCTCCATGTTGCCCATGGCGCCCCAGACGACGCGCTCCACCTGGGCCTTGGCCACTTCCAGCAAGTCCCGCTGGGTGATGAAGCCCATCTCGATGAGGTTGCGGCCGATGGAGAGGCCCGGCTTGAGGTTCTGGAGGGCGTAGTCCAACTGCGCCTGGGTCAGCTTGCCCCGCTCCACCAGCAAGGTCGTGAGCTTGTCCAGGGGATGGGTGCTTTGGGCGAAGGCGATCTGGCCATTTTCCAGGAAGATCGTCCGCTGGGGCTCCTGCCCGAGGGTCCAGGTGCCGGTCTCGCGGCCCCGGTGGCGGGCGAAGAGGTCGAGGAGGGCCTTCACCGGACCACCCAGCGCTCGAGCTTGAGCTTGCCGACCTTCACGAGGAGCTTCATGGAGGTTTTGAGAGCCATGCGGAAGGAAGGGTCCGAAACCTTCTCGCCTTCCAGGCTCACGGCGCCTTGGGCGATGAGGCGCTCCGCCTCCTTCTTGGACGCCGCGAGACCTCGCTCCACCAGCAGCTTCGCCAGAAGCACCTCGCCCTCGGTGGCATCCACGGCCACCTCCGGCGCGTCTTCGGTCTTCCGTTCGGAGAAACGGCGGATCCAGTTCTCCTGCGCGGCCTCGGCCGCGGCGGCCCCGTGGAAGTCCGCCACGATGGAGCGGGCGAGGCGCTTCTTGGCGTCCATGGGGTGACCGGCCTTCAGCGCTTCGATGTCCTTGGGCAGCAGGTCCGTCAGGAGCAGGTACCAATCCCACATCAGCGTGTCGCTGATGCTCATGGCCTTGCCGAATTGCGCATCAGGGTCTTCGAAGAATCCAATGTAGTTGTTCAAAGACTTGGACATCTTCTCGACGCCATCCAGCCCGAGCAGCAGCGGGACGGTGAGCACCGTCTGAGGCTTCTGGCCGCTGGCGTCCTGGAGATCCCGGCCCCGCATGAGGTTGAAGAGCTGGTCGTTGCCGCCAAGCTCCACATCCGCCTGGAGCGCGACGGAGTCGTAGGCCTGGACGAGCGGATAGAGCAGTTCATGGAAGCTGATGGGTTGCTGCTCGCTCAGGCGCTTCTGGAAATCGTTGCGCTCCAGGAGCTGGGCCACGGTGAACTTGGCGGCGAGGCGGATCCAGTCCTCGCCCTTGAGTTGGCCGCACCACTCACTGTTGAAGCGGATCTTCGTCTTCTCCGGGTCGAGGATCTTGAAGACCTGGGCCTTGTAGGTCTCGGCGTTGGCCAGAACCTCGTCGCGGGTCAGCGGCGGTCGCGTGGCTTTCTTGCCCGTGGGATCGCCGATCATGCCCGTGAAGTCGCCGATGAGGAAGGTGACCTCATGCCCGAGCTTCTGGAACTGAGCCATTTTGCGGATGAGCACACCGTGGCCCAAGTGCAGGTCCGGCGCGGTCGGATCGAAGCCTGCCTTGACGCGCAAAGGCCGCCCTTCCGCCAAACGGGCTTTGAGCTGCTCAGGGCTGTGGCAAGTCACAGTCCCCTTGAGCAGAAGGTCCAGGGCGTCCGCGGTGGCGCTTGGCGTCATATGAAAATACTG
>CAYYJN010000002.1:0-21171 GCA_964472275.1 uncultured Solibacteraceae bacterium | reverse complement strand
TAGAGAAGGTTGCTGGCCAGCTCGGCGAGTTTGGAGCGCTCGCCCTTCATGAGGGTGATGTGGCCCGCGATGTCCAGGTGCTTGAAGTGTTCCGCGAGGAAGCTGAGCCCGTTGGTGGAGGCGTCCACATAGGGGTTGTCAATCTGGTGCGGATCGCCCGTGAGCACGACCTTGGTGCCTTCGCCCGCGCGGGTGAGGATGGTCTTGACCTCGTGGGGCGTGAGGTTCTGGGCTTCGTCCACGATGAGGTACTGCTGGGGGATGGAGCGGCCGCGGATGTAGGTGAGGGGCTCGACGCTCAAGTAGCCCGCCTCTTCGAGCTGTCCGGCCGTCATGGTGGTGCGGCGGCGCAGCTCCATGTTGGCGGCGACGATGAATTCGAGGTTGTCGTAGATGGGCTGCATGTAGGGCCGCAGCTTCTCGTCCACATCGCCGGGCAGGTAGCCGAGGTCGCGGCCCATGGGCATGACGGGTCGGCTCACGAGCAGTTTGTGGTAGCGCTCGTCATCCACGACCTGTTGCAGGCCCGCGGCGATGGCGAGCAGCGTCTTGCCCGTGCCGGCCTTGCCCAGCAAGGTGACGACCTGGATGGATTCATCCATGAGCAGTTCCAGCGCGAACTGCTGTTCGCGGTTGCGCGGCTTGATGCCCCAGGGCGGCGCTTCGTACTTGTGGAGCGGGCGCAGGCGGCCTTCGGCTCCGTGCATGCGCGCCAGCGCGGTGTGGCTGGCGTTGGCGTGGTCGGTGAGAGTGACGAACTGGTTGGGTTGCAGGCGCAGCGCGGGGTCGGGCTCGAGCCCCTCGTCGTAGAGCGCATCCATGGCTTTCGAGTCCACTTCCCAGGCGCGGTGGCCGGAGTAGAGTTCCTCCATCTCCACCATGTCCGTGGTGTAGTCCTCGGCCTGAAGGCCCATGGCGTCGGCCTTGATTCGGAGGTTGCTGTCCTTTGAGACGAGGACGACCTTCTCCTTGCGTTCCTTCAGCAGGCCCTTGGCGCAGGCGAGGATCTGGTTGTCCGCGTGGTGCTTGTCCAGGCTCGGCAGGCCGATGTCCAGGTTGTGGACGGCCACATCCACCTTCAACATTCCGCCGCCATCCAGCTTGATGCCGTCGCTGAGGCTGCCCTTGGCGCGCAGGCGGTCGAGCAGGCGCGAGACGGTGCGCGCGTTGCGTCCGACTTCGGTCTGGTCCTTCTTGAAGTGATCCACCTCTTCGATCACGACGATGGGCACCACCACATCGTGTTCCTGGAAATGGAAGATCGAGTTCGGGTCGTGCAGCAGGACATTGGTGTCGAGGACGAAGAGCTTTTTGGCGCTGGCGATCAAGGTGGGCTCCTTGGCGGGAGGCTACCATCCCGGCGGCTTCTGTCCAGCGCTACCCTCGCGAAACGATGCTATGCTCGCCGCTAGGCTTCCAGGAGCACCCATGAGGAAAGCGCTGATGACCCTCGCCATCACGGGCAGCCTCTTCGCCCAAGGCCCGATCCAGTACCCCGACACCCGCAAGGATGCGGTGGTGGACGACTACTTCGGCACCAAGGTCCCCGATCCCTACCGTTGGCTGGAGGACGACAATTCCGCCGAGACCAAGGCGTGGGTGAAGGCGCAGAACGCGGTCACCCGGACCTACCTGGACGCCATCCCCCAGAAGGCGGCGATCCGCGCGCGGCTGGAGAAGCTCTGGAACTTCGAGAAGGTGACGCCGCCCTTCACCGTCGGCGGCCACCGCTGGTTCTTCAGCAAGAACGATGGTCTCCAGAACCAGTCGGTGGTGTACGCCGCCGCTTCCCCGGACGCCAAGGCCACAGCGCTGCTCGATCCGAACGCGCTCTCCAAGGCGGGCACGGTGGCCCTCAACGGCGAATCCGTGAGCTGGAACGACCAGCTCCTCGCCTACGGCCTCTCGAAGGCGGGCTCCGACTGGGTCACCTGGAAGGTGCGCGACACGGCCACGGGCAAGGATCTGCCCGATCAGATCGAGTGGTCCAAGTTCAGCGGCGCCGCCTGGTCTCGCGATGACAAGGGCTTCTACTACGCCGCCTTCGACGCGCCCAAGGCGGGCGAAGCCCTGACCGGCGTGAACAAGAACCAGAAGATCTACTTCCACAAGCTGGGCACGGACCAGAAGGCGGATGCCCTCGTCTACGCGCGTCCGGATCAGCCCGACTGGGGTTTCGGCGCGGACACTTCCAAGGACGGGCGCTGGCTCTTCATCTACCAGTCCCAGGGAACCGAATCCAAGAACCGCATCTTCGTCCGGGATCTGTCCAAGCCCGGCTCCCAAGTAGAGCCTTTCCTCGACAAGTTCGACGCGTCCTATTCGGTGGTCGCGAACGACGGTGACACCTTCTATGTGCTCACCGACAACGGCGCGCCGCGCAAGCGCTTGGTGGCGATCCAGCGCTCCAAGCCCGACCCCAAGGATTGGAAAGTGATCCTTCCGGAGGATGCGGGCACGGCCGTGCTGGAATCCGTGGGTCTCGTGGATGACCACTTCATCGCCCAATGGATGACCGACGCGCACCAGCGCCTCAAGATCTACGGCAAGGACGGCGCGTTCCAGAAGGAGATCGCGCTGCCTGGCCTGGGCTCCGTCGCCTTCTCGGGCCGTCGCGAGGGCCGGGCGATCTACTACAGCTACACGAGCTTCAACGATCCCGGCTCTATCTACCGCTACGACCTCCGCACCAGCAAGCAGACGCTCTGGCGCCGCCCCAAGCTCGCCTTCAATCCCGATGAGTTCGAGACGAAGCAGGTCTTCTACCCCTCCAAGGACGGCACGAAGATCCCGATGTTCATCACGGCGAAGAAGGGCCTGAAGCTGGATGGCCAGAACCCCACATTGCTCTACGGCTACGGCGGCTTCGACATCAGCCTCACGCCCGCCTTCTCCGTGAGCCGGCTCGTGTGGATGGAGATGGGCGGCGTCTACGCCCAGGCCAACCTGCGCGGTGGCGGCGAATACGGAAACGCCTGGCACGACGCGGGCCGCCTGAAGAACAAGCAGAATGTCTTCGACGACTTCATCGCCGCGGCGGAATGGCTCATCGCGGAGAAGTACACCTGCACGCCCAAGCTCGCGATCCAGGGCGGCTCCAACGGTGGCCTGCTCATCGGCGCCTGCGAAACCCAGCGGCCGGATCTCTTCGGCGTCTGCCTGCCCCAGGTGGGCGTGATGGACATGCTGCGCTTCCAGAAGTTCACCATCGGCTGGGCCTGGGAAAGCGACTACGGCAGCAGCGACACGAAGGAAGGCTTCGAGACGCTCTACAAGTACAGCCCGATCCACAACCTGAAGCCCGGCGTGAAGTACCCGCCCACGCTCATCTTCACCGGCGACCACGATGATCGCGTGGTGCCCGCCCACAGCTTCAAGTACGCCGCGACCATCCAGGCCGATCAGGCGGGACCCGCGCCCGTCCTCATCCGCATTGAGACCGACGCGGGCCACGGCGCCGGCAAACCCACCTCCAAGTCTCTGGATGAGCTTTCCGACGCCTGGGCCTTCTGCGTGAAGAACCTGGACATCACGCTGCCGGAGGGGTTCGGCAAATGACCCAACCTTGATCCTCCGCGCCGCCGCTGGCACACTGGGAGGCTGAGCGCCACCTTAGCTCAGTTGGTAGAGCATCGGATTCGTAACCCGAAGGTCACCAGTTCAACTCTGGTAGGTGGCTCCAACAAGGAAAGAGGCCCTGCTTTTGGGGCCTCTTTCTTGTTGGCTGGTCCCAGAGTTCAACTCTGATCGAACCGCCTTCGCTACGATGGAAGGATGATCTTCCCGCTCTCCCGCCGCGCCCGGACTCGCCTGTACCTGCTGGTGTGGCTGGTGGCGGCGGCGCTCGGGTGGAAGTTGGGGTTGCGCTATGGGCCCGACCTCGCTTCTCGGAGTTGGAAGCCGGGCGAGGGATTTTTCGAGGCCCAGAATCCCGCGCCGGGTCTTTTCCGATTCCACGCGCGGCTCATCCTGGAAGCGGAACTGGCCTTCCCGCGGCGGCTGGACGGCTACCTGCCCGAACCCGGCAAGGACGCCAATCGCCGCCTGCAACTCGAAGCCATGGGCTGGTGGAAGAAGGATGGCTGGACGCCCTTCGCGCTGCGCTATGGGCAGGTGGAAGGCCATGGGCTCCGCCTCGCCATGGGGCGGCTCATGTTGGTCGGGGTCGAAGGCGTGACGCCCGCGCGGGACTACAACGGCCCGGTGCTGTGCCAGGTGGATTACCGCGTGCGCTGGGATCTCCCAGAAGACCTCAAGACCCTCGTCCAGACCCGCGCCCACTCCGGACTGCGCCTGCCCGAACGCCTCGGCGTGGACACGCCGGGCGGCACCACCGTGTTCCAGTCCACTTTGGAGCGGGCGGGGCTTGGCTGGAAGCTCCAGGACGCGGATCAGGTGCGGCAGATGCTGCCTGGCAAGCCCGGCGCGCGCGCCTGGTCCTGGCTCGCACCGCTGCTCTAGGGATCCGCCATGCCGCTCTCCTTTCCCTTCAACCGTGGCCAGCTCGTGGTGCTCGTGGCGGTGAATCCCCGCGAGCGGGTGTGGGGGAGATTGATCGGCCTTGAATCCGCGGGCGTGGCGATTCGGGGCATGGAACTGGGCTCCTGGGACGAGAACCTCGCCACCATCCGCCAGGGCGCGCCGGAGCACGCCAGCATCGGCACGCGCTTCGTTCCCATGCACCGGGTGGAGAGCCTTTACCTGGATGAATCCATCGCGGGCGCGCCGAGCATGGGCGAACTCTTCCGCAAAGGCACCGGGCAGGAGCCGCTGGATTTCCTCGCGGACCCGGAGACTCCCCGTCGGGGCAAGCGGTGAATCCCAATCACGACCTTTGGATGGGTCGCCTGGTGGAACGCGCGAAGACCGCGCATCGGCATCTGGTGTTGCCTTCCGGGGGCGACGACCGCACGCTCCACGCGGCGCACGCCTTGCTACGGGATCGCATCTGCCGCCTGACGATCCTCGGGGAAGAGCCCGACATTCATCGCAGGGCGAAGGCTCTGGGATTGGATCTCGCCCAAGCCACCCTTCGCGATCCTCTTCAGGATCCGGATCGCTACGAATTGGCCGGAGCCTTTTACGAGCGGCGCAAGGCGAAGGGCATCTCCGAGGCCGCGGCCCTGGAGGCGATGGAACACCCGCTTTGGTTCGCGGGAATGCTGGTGGCGACAGGCGAAGCCGATGGCCTCGTGGGCGGGGCGGTGAGCACCACGGCGGATCTGGTGCGGGCCTGCCTCCAGTGCCTCGGCGTCGCGCCGCACATCCGCACGGTGTCCGGCTACTTCCTCATGATCCACCCGGACGCGGCCTTCGGCGAACAGGGCGCGATGATCTTCTCCGATTGCGCGGTGGTGCCCGATCCCACGCCGGAGCAGCTCGCGGACATCGCGCTGGCGGCCTCGCTGAACTGCCGAAGGTTGTTGTCGGCGGAACCCAGGGTGGCGATGCTCAGCTTCTCCACCAAGGGCTCGGCGGAGCATCCGCGCGTGGACACGGTGCGCGAAGCCATCCGCATCCTTCACGAACGCGCGCCGGATTTGGCTGTGGATGGCGAGCTTCAGGCGGACGCCGCCCTCGTGCCTTCCATCGGAGCCAGCAAATCTCCGGGCTCGGCCGTGGCCGGGCGGGCGAATGTGCTCATCTTTCCCGGACTGGACGCGGGCAACATCGGCTACAAGCTGACGGAGCGCCTCGGCGGCGCGTCCGCGATCGGTCCCATGCTCCAAGGCCTCGCCCATCCCGCGAGCGATCTCTCACGGGGCTGCAGCGCCCAGGACATCGTGGATGTGTCGGTTCTCACGGCGGTGCCATGACCAAGCTGGCCTTCTTCATTTCCGGCACCGGCGGCAACGCCTTGAACCTCGCGCGCGCGTGCCGGGAAGGGCGCGTGAACGGCGAGCCCGTCCTGTGCGTCGCCTCCACGGCCAAGGCCGGCGGGATCGCCAAGCTGGAGTCGGAAGGACTCAGATCCGTCGTGGTGGATCGCAAGGCCTTCGAGTCCGATGAAGCCTTTTCGGAAGCCTGCTACCGCGAGGTGGAGGCGGCGGGCGTTGAGGTTATCTGCCTCGCGGGCTGGCTCAAGAAGCTCTGGGTGCCGCCCCGCTGGGAAGGGTGCATCCTCAACATCCATCCGGGTCTGCTGCCCGATTACGGCGGAGCGGGCATGTACGGCATGCATGTGCACCGCGCGGTGATCGCCGCGGGCGAGCGAGAGAGCGGCTGCACGGTGCATCTGGTGGACAACGAATTCGACCATGGCCGCGTGCTGCTGGAGCGGCGCGTGCCGGTGCTGGAAGGCGACACGCCGGAAGCGCTCCAGGCCCGCGTGTACGCGGAGGAGATGCGCGCCTATCCGGAAGCCCTTGCAGCCTTCCTAATCGCCATCAAACCAGCGCAGCCCTGATTCCGTTAGCACGCCCTGGACGGGAAGGTCCTGGGGCTGACGAGGCAGGTCCATGACCTCCTGGAAGCCGAAGGCGACCGCCAGCGTCAGCACCTCGTCAGGCAATCGCTCCAGCAGCGCGTCGTAGAAGCCGCCGCCGTAGCCAAGCCGATAGCCGTCCTGATCGAACGCGAGGCAGGGGATGAGGAGAAGCTGCACCGGCGGCATCAGGGCTTGGGCGAAGCTCGGCTCCAGAATGCCGAAGCGGCCCGGCTCCAACGGCTCCGTGCCCCAGGCCAGGCGCGGCGGCTGATCCGTGATGACGCGGGGGAAATACCAAAGCCAGTCCGGCCGCGCGGCGACGGCGGGCATGAGATCCACCTCACCCCGAAAGGGCGCGAAGAGCCCGATGCGCGAGATGCGACGATCCACGCAGAGCTTGAGCAGCCGCGCGCGGATGGCGGCTTCCTTCATCAACCGCTCCGGGCTTGGGAGCTCGGCGCGCAGGGCGCGCAGCTCCTTCCGCAGCGCGGCCTTTGTCTCCATCAGAGGGTGGGGACGGGCGCCTCGACCTCGTATTCGCGGTAGAGGTTGTCCCGCTCCATGGGCTGGAACCCGGCTTCGCGGATGAGGCGCGCCAGTTCGGACTTCGCGAGGCCCTGCGGGCTTTTCGCGCCGGCGCGGTGGGCGATCTCTTCCTCGATGATGGTGCCGTCCAGGTCGTTCGCGCCGTAGCTCAACGCCACCTGCGCGAGGCCCGGCGAGATCATCACCCAATAGGCCTTGATGTGCTCGATGTTGTCCAGGAGCAGGCGGGCCACGGCGATTTCGCGCAGGTCCATGGCGCCCGTCGTCTCGGGGATGGCGTAAGCGCGGCTCAGGTCATTGTCCTCGTTCTGGTAGGCGAGGGGGATGTAGGCGAGGAAGCGCGCCTTGCCGCCCGCGATGGAGCGGTCCTGGAGGTCGCGCAGGCGGAGCAGGTGGTCCACCCGATGCTTGGCTTCCTCGATGTGGCCGTAGAGCATCGTGCAGTTGGTGGGCACGCCCTTGGCGTGGCAGATGGCGGCGTTCTCCAACCAGATGTTCGCGTCCTTCTTGCCGACGCAGATCTTCTCGCGGATGCCGGCGTCGAAGATCTCCGCGCCGCCGCCGGGGCAGCTCTCGAGCCCGGCGGCCACGCAGCGATCGAGGAATTCCTCCACGCTGATGCCGCTGTTCTTCGCGTAGTAGCCCATCTCCACCATGGTGAAGACCTTGAGATGCAGATCGGGGAAGGCCGCCTTGATCTTGCGGAAGAGATCCTCGAAATACTCGATCTTCAGCTTCGGGTAGTGGCCCGCCACCATGTGCAGCTCGCGGACGCCGCGGTTCTTCGGGTCCGAAAGATCCTTCACGATGTCCTCGGCGCTGAGGACATAGGCGCGCGGATCGCCGGGCTTGGCCTGGAAGGCGCAGAACTGGCACTGGGTGTAGCAGATGTTCGTGTAGCTGAGGCGGCGGCTCTGGACGAAGAAGGTCTTGAGGCCATGCCGCTTGAGCCGCTGGTGGTGCGCCATGGCGCCGAGGCCCACCAGGTCCTGGGTGGCGTAGAGCGTGAGGCCATCCTCGAAGCTCAACCGTTCGTCCGCCATCACCTTCCGGGCGATGGCCTTCAAGGCGGGATCGGACGCGTAGCGGTCGAGGGGAAGGGCGAGGCCAGCCATGACCCCATTCTACCGGGCGGGCCGGGAAGGGCGGCATTGGTTGGGGATCCATCTATAGTGGGAGTCTCATCCCAGGAAGCCCATGATCCTCCAGGACTGGTGGTACACGACCCTCCTCGATCTGCCCTATCCCTTCCAGCCGCCGCTGAATGGGGACATCGAGGCCGACGCGCTCGTGGTGGGCGCGGGCGCGGCGGGACTCGCCGCGGCGCTGCGCTTGTCGGATAGCGGCGTCAAGAACATCGTCCTCATTGACCGCAACATCTGCGGAGGCAGCTCCACGGGCCGCAGCGCGGGCTTTCTCACGCCGGACAGCGAACTGGAATTGAGCCAGCTCGTGCGGCGGTACGGCGCGGATGGAGCCAAGGACACCTGGGAGTGCGCGGTGAAGGGCATCGCGCGCATGGTCTCCATCGTGAACGACCACAAGCTCGACTGCGATCTCCAGGTCCAGGACAGCCTTTTCGTCGGCAACGACGCGGGGGGATGGAAGGACGCCCAAGAAGAAGTCGCGGCCCGCAAGCTGCTGGGCTATCCGCAGGAGATCATCCCGGCCGCGGGCATCCCCAAGATGCTGGGCGCGGACGCCTACACCGGCGCCATCCGCTACCCGGGCACTTACGGCATCAACCCGCTACGCTACGCGCAGAGCGTGAAGAATGTCCTGCTCCGGCGCGGGGTGCGGATCTTTGAGGCGACCGAGGCCATCTCGCTGGAGGACCACACGGTCAAGACCCACAAGGGCTCCATCAAGGCGGACCGCATCATCTTCTGCGTTGATAAGCCCGCGCGCCAACTGTGCGAGTACGAGCCGACGGTCTACCACGCCCAGACCTTCCTCAGCATCAGCGAACCGCTGGAAGACGCCGAAGTGCGCCAGCTCTTCCCCGATCAGCCGCTCCAGTGCTGGGATTCGGACCTGGTCTACACCTACTGGCGCCTCACCGGCGACCAACGCCTGCTGTTGGGCGGCGGCAGCATGCTGAGCACCTTCGCGAAGAACTACCGCGCCAAGCCCGACATCATGCAGGGCGTCATTGACCGCTTCAAAGCGAAGTTCCCCTACCTGGCCGATGTGAGCTTCATCCAATACTGGCCCGGCCTCATTGATTGCACCCGCGACCTCATGCCCACCATCGTCCGCGAGCCCGAGCGGCCCTGGGTCCACTGGGTGCTGGGCTGCGTGGGCCTGCCCTGGGCCACCTTCTGCGGCGACTTCGCCGCGCGCCACGCCTTCGAAAGCGAATGCCAGGACGACCACAAGTACTACCAGTACTTCGCCCACGCGCGCGGTTTCCTCATCCCCACCTGGCTTGAACCCCTCATGGGTAAGCAGCTCGTCTTCAGCCTGAACAACGGCTGGTCGAAATACTTCCAGGTGGACAAGGGCAAGAAGGCGGCGGCCTACAAGACTGGGGAATTCTGAAACGGCGAAGGGCCCCGCGAGGGGCCCTTTGAGCAGAAGGCCTGAAAGCCTACTCGATGCTGATAGGGGCTTCGGTGGTGTAGTCCAGGGCGACGACTTCGCCCTCTTCCCAGCCGATGCGGTTTTCTTCGACTTCGCGGATGGAGACCTGGGACCAGAACGAAGCGAGGCGCGGCGCGTCCTGGGGGGCGCCGTGCTTGTCCACGGGGACGATGACCTCGACCTTGGGATAGGCGTTCTTCTGGAGCTGCTCGCAGCGCTTGCCGGCGATGACGGCGAAGCGGTACTTGTTGCCGATCTCCTCCGGCACATGCACGATGGTGCGCTGGCTCATGGACCCTCCCAGGACCCGTCAGGCTAGCATGGAAGTGCCCGGAATCCAACGAAATCCGGCTAACCTATCGGTTCCATGGGGGTTGAGCATGGCGCAGGCCTTGGCGGGTACGGTCCCTTGAAGCTCCTTCTGGGCATCCCCGGCGGCATCGCGGCCTACAAGGCGGCTGATCTGGCGCGCCTCCTGACCCGGGAAGGACACACGGTTCGCTGCGTGCTGACGGAGGCGGGTTCGCGCTTCATCACGCCCCTTACCCTTGCGAGCCTCACCGGCGAGCCGGTGTTCGGCGCGAATCCGGATCTGCCGGAGTGGCGGCCCAGCCCCACGGTGGAGCACATCGAGCTGGCGCGGTGGGCGGATCTGGTGGCCGTCGCGCCCGCCACCGCGGATCTCCTCGGCAAGACCGCCAACGGCCTCGCCAACGATCTTTTGAGCACAGTCCTGCTGGCGACGCGGGCGCCCATTCTCTGGGCTCCCGCCATGAACACGCAGATGTGGGCGCATCCGGCCGTGCAGGGGAATGTGGCGAAGTTGAAATGCTTCGGCCACGCCTTCATCGAGCCCGCCGAAGGCCTCCTCGCCTGCGGGGAAGAGGGCTCCGGCAAACTCGCGGAGGTGGACGCCATAGCGGAGGCCATCCGCGCGCTTGGAAGTCCCAAGCTCCCCGCGCTCGCTGGCAAGACCGTCCTCGTCACGGCGGGACCAACCCGGGAGGATCTCGATCCGGTCCGCACCCTCACGAATCGCAGCAGCGGCAGCATGGGCATCGAACTCGCACGCGCGCTAAGGAACGCGGGGGCGAAGGTGAAACTCGCGCTCGGCGGCGATCTGCCCGCGCCTTATGGCGTCGAGACGACCCGCGTGCGGAGCGCCGATGAGATGCTCCGCGCCTGCCAAGCCTGGTGGCCCTCTTGCGACGGCGTCTTCGCCGCCGCCGCCGTGGCGGATCAGCGCCCCGAGCGCATGGCCGCGGAAAAGGTGAAGAAGGGCGAAGACGCGGAAACGCTCGTCCTCGTGCGCACGCCGGATATCCTCGCCACGCTTTCGGCCTCGAAGCATCCCGGTCAGTGGCTCGTGGGCTTCGCCGCCGAAAGCGAGCGGCACCTGGATCACGCCGCGGCCAAGCTGGCGAAGAAGGGCCTCGATGCGGTCCTCGTCAATGATGTCCAAGCGGGCCGGGGTTTTGGCGCGGTGGCCAACGCGCTCACGCCGGTCACGAAGGAAGGTCCGCAACCTCCGCTTGGCCCGATGCCCAAAGACCAGCTCGCCGCCGCCGTGGTCGCGTGGTGGGCGGCGAATAAACACTGAGGCCGGTCCGAAGACCGGCCCCAGCCGAAGCAACGCGAAGGACTATTGCAGGGCGATCTGTCCGGCGACGATGGTGATGCTCTGCATACCGCTGAGCCGGAGTTCCTTCGAGGTGCCCGGCGTCAGAGTGATGGAACTGGTGGTCTTGGTCGCGCCGCTCGCCAAATCCACGGCGATGCTGGCCACGGCGCCGGTGGTGTGCGCCACGGCCGCCGTCGCGAGCCCCTGCTGGTAGATCCCGGCGATGAGGCTGCCGCTCTTGGGAACCGCCTTGATCAACTGTGTCCCCGGGCCGAGCGTATAGGCGAGGTTGTGGATCATCTGAGCGTCCCCACTGCTCACCTTGGACCAGGTCAGGCTGGAGGGCGCGGCGAGGGTGAAGCCGACCCCGAAGCCGGAAGCCGCGTCGGAAGGCGGCACGAGTTTCAGGACGAGGTGGGTGTCGGTGCTCGCCGCGTCCTTCATCAGCGCCCACTGTCCGGAGGAAGGCGTGGGGTCCGT
Source organism: uncultured Solibacteraceae bacterium (assembly GCA_964472275.1). GTDB lineage: Bacteria > Acidobacteriota > Holophagae > Holophagales > Holophagaceae > JAFDVN01. The sequence goes on along the minus strand of CAYYJN010000002.1, from coordinate 9,514 downwards.
GTAGACGATCTTGGTGGCGGTGTTCGAGGTGCCACCGCCGGACGGGGTCGAGCTGGAATCGCTTCCGCCCCCGCCGCCGCAGGCGACGAGAAGGGCGAGCGCGGTGGCCGGAGCGAGCTTGAGGGCGGTCTTCATGAAAGTCTCGTTGCGCATGGTCCTCACCTCACTGGCCGAAGGCGTTGAGCAGAATGGTGGCGTCCAATCCATCCACCACTCCATCGTTGTTGAAGTCGGAAAGCGGAGCCGCGGCGCCGAAATCCTTGGCGAAGAGGCCGAGGTCAATGCCATCCACGGAGCCATTGCCGTCTTCGTCGGGCTGGGCGTACTGGGTGCCCAAGGCCACATCGTCCACGCGGAAGCTGGTGGCGCCAGCGGAGCAGGTGCTGTCGAAGACGAGGGCGATGGTCTGGCCCTTGTAAGCCGAGAGGTCGAAGGGGCCGATCTGCTTCCAGGAGGCATTGGCCACCGAGGAGGCGGTGGCGTCCTTGCCGGTGACCGTCCCGAGCGAAGCCAGCTTGCTGCTAAGTCCTGAATTGTAGACAGCGATCTCCATGGCGTCGCTGGTGGAGGTGGTCGGATATCCGGTATTGGTGATCCGGGTCCAGAGCGTCAGCTTGGCGCTGGGCACGCCCGCGGGAAGGGTGAAGACCTGGTAGGCGTAGCTTTCACCAGTCGAACCGGAAGCGCCGATGATCGCGTAGCGCGATCCAGTGTGGGAATACAACGAGTTGTTGGTGATCCCGGCATAGACGCCCCCGAAGCCCCAAACTCCGCCCAGTTCGAAGCTGGGATCCGAGAGGAACTGGGCGTAGCTGTTCACCGTCGTGAAGGAGATCTGGGAGGAACTGGCGCTGTTCCGGTAGGCGTCATAGGCCTTGGCGATGAGGGTGTGGGTGCCGTTGGGCAGGAGATGGGAATCGAAGGGCGTGGACCCGGAATAGGACAACGGCGGAGTCGCCGGGGTCGCGCTCGCCATCACCGAACCATCAATGACGAAGTCAATGTTGGCGACGCCCACATCATCCGTCGCCGAGGCGCTCAGGCTGATGGTGCCGCTGGTGCCGGTCTCGCTGACCGTCACACTGGTGGGGGCGGTGGTGTCATCGGATCCGCCCGCCGCAGGACCCACATTGATGGCGTGGAAGGCGTTCTGGACGGCGGCGAGCTCCGTGGCGCCATAAAGGGCAGTCGCGGCGTTTTCGCAGGCGATGCGCGCGTCATGGTAGTTCGAGTTGCTGGTCAGACCCGTGGTCATCACGCGGTACCAGATCTTGCTGGCCTTGTCGTTGCCGATGCCGGTCATGCCGCCGGGCAGGTAGCTGGAGTAGGTGTCGTCGGTGGAGGTCGAGCTCGCGCCTTGGGCGAGGAAGTACATGGCCCGGTTCATGGGACCGGAGGAATAGTGCACATCCAGTTGCCCGATGTTGAAGGACCACGCGTCCGGCGAAGCGCCATCCAAACTGGGTTTGTACATGTAGCGAAGCGGCGGATTCGCGATCTGGGGTCCGATCTGCCAAGGCACATAGCCGTGCAAGTTGCCGACGGGGATCGTGTTGGGAACGGTGCTGCCCGTGCCGCCGTTGTAGGCGTAGTAGGTGACGAAGGTGCCGTTGATGTCCGAGTCGGCTTCGTTGAGGCCGCCGCTTTCATCGGAGTAAGTGAGGCCTCCGCTCACGCTGTTGGCGATGACGCCGTGGCTCAGCTCATGGCCGATCACATCAATGGCGGTGAGGTTCTTGAATCCGCTGGTGCCCGTGGGGGTGTGGCTCCCATCGCCAAAGGTCATGCAAAAGCAGGAGTCGCTCCAGAAGGCGTTGTTGTAGTTGGTGCTGTAGTGCATGCGAAGCGCGGTGGCTGTGCCGAGGCCGTCAATGCCGTTCCGGCCATGGACATTCTTGTAGTAGTCCCAAGTCATGTCGAAGCCGTACTTGGCGTCCACCGCCGCTGTCTGGCCCGTCACGCCGCTGGTGCCGCCCGCGGCCGGAGCGCTGTCGTAGTAGTTGTTGCCATCGCCCCAGGTGTTGTCGGTGTCGCTGTAGAGCGTTCCACCACTGGTGCCGTTGGCCAGGTCCGTCACCTGAGTGTTGCCGCGCAGGGAATCCTGCATCGTGAAGCTGCTCGCGGAAAGCTGGGTGGTGCCGATGCTGACGGTGCCGTTGTACTGGCTGTTGCCCGTGCCCACCGCTGGAGTGCCCGCGGTTTCGAGGGTGGACCACTTCTTCAGGATGGCGCCGTTGGCGGCGCTGACGAGGTAATCCATGGCGCGAGTGTCGTTCGGGGACTGGACCTCCAGATGCAGGTGCCAGGCGAGATCCGCCCCAGTGACGGTGGTGATCACATCGCTGGCGTTGGCGCGGGCCGGGGTCACGCCAGCCCGGAGGGAGCGCTGGATGCGGGGAACGACGACGAGATCCTGAGTCGGGGTGTACGCGAAGGAGCCCTTGGGACCCATGTCGCGGGAGGCGATGGCCAGCGCTTCCGACGCCTGCAGGGCTGGGCTGACGGCGAGATCGAGGCCGCGCACCAGCTTGTCCGTCATGGGCATGGGCTGGTTTTCGGAATCCGAGTGGAGGATCGCGTCGCCGCCCCAGACGGGCACGCCCTTGTAGGCCTGCCGCACATGCACATGAAGCATGCCGAAGGCATCCGTGCTGACCCGTTGGGAGACAAAGGAGCTGTCCGAATCCAGGCCCAGGGAGGCGCTGGTTGAGCGGAGCTGCTGCATCGCGAGGCTCTCGCGGCTGTCCTGCTGGGCGCGAAGCGTGGCGAGCCGCGCCTGGGGAAGCGTGGGCAGGCCCGCGGCGAGGGCGCCGGTGACCAACGCCAACGCGAAGGGAGTCAGGTGGAAACGGGACATAAGGACATACCTCCAGGCAGGGTCGCCCCTGTAGATATGTCAGGTTAATGTCACGAGTTTTGGAGTGGTGTTAAGAAATGCTAAGAATTTGCAAGGATCTCAAATGGATGAGCTTAACCATGCAATAACGCGGCTTGGTTGGCTCGGAACCTGACCTGCCCGAACGACGACCACCACCAGCCACCCCGCAGGTCGTGAAAGTCCAGTCATGTCCAAAGGGTCCGTCTCGCCGGGGTGTGGAAGCCCCGGACGCCGTTGCTCCATCACCACTTCCCCATGGCTGAAGACCTCCTGGGCCGTCGGGCGGGCGAGGCCGAGGGGAAGGTAGAGGACGCGGATGGCTTCCAAGCCCCGGAGCTTCTCGCCCCGGACATCCTCGGCGGGCAACACCACATCGAGTCGGCGCAACGCGCCCCAGGAAACGCTTGGCGGGGCAGGGGGTACGGGCGGAGCCGGCACCGGATCGCCCTTGCGCGCGCAGCCGCAGACCGCGAGAAGGAGGATGAGGGCGGGCTTCGTTAGACTGGAGGTTCGCACGGAAACATTCTGACCTGAGGAAGCGCCCATGCCAGTCACCAAAGTCCTGATCGCGAACCGCGGGGACATGTTCCGCTCCGGGAGCCCGCGAAGCGGGATCGTGGGAGCGTAGCGATCCAGGAACGGTCCCCGCGCGGGGATTTGACGAAACGATGATTTGAAGGAAACGCCCATGCCAGTCACCAAAGTCCTGATCGCGAACCGCGGGGACATGTTCCGCTCCGGGAGCCCGCGAAGCGGGATCGTGGGAGCGTAGCGATCCAGGAACGGTCCCCGCGCGGGGATTTGACGAAACGATGATTTGAAGGAAACGCCCATGCCAGTCACCAAAGTCTTGATCGCGAACCGCGGGGAAATCGCTTGCCGGGTCATCCGCACCTGCCGGGAGATGGGCATTCCCACCGTGGCCGTCTACTCGGAAGCCGATCGCGGCGCGCTCCATGTGCGCATGGCGGATGAGGCCTACTTCATCGGCCCCGCGGCGGCCCGCGAAAGCTACCTCGTCGTGGACAAGATCGTCGAGGTCTGCAAGCAGTCTGGCGCGGACGCGGTGCATCCGGGCTACGGCTTCCTTAGCGAGAACGCCGAGGCCGCCAAGCGCTTCAAGGCCGAAGGCATCACCTTCATCGGCCCGAACCCCGAGGCCATCGTGAGCATGGGCTCCAAGACCGCTGCCCGCGAAGTGGCCATCGCGGCGGGATGCCCCGTCGTGCCCGGCATCCAAAAGACCATGAGCGATGAGGAGCTGCTGGCTGAATCCCAGAAGATGGGCTTTCCCGTGATGCTGAAAGCCGCCATGGGCGGCGGCGGCAAGGGCATGCGCCTCGTCGCCAAGCCCGAGGAGTTCGCCTCTTCGCTCGCCCGCGCGCGCGGCGAGGCCCTCAGCTCCTTCGGCGACGATTCAGTCTATGTGGAGAAGGCGATCCTCCAGCCCCGCCACATTGAGATCCAGATCTTCAGCGACACCCACGGCAATCATGTCTATCTCTGGGAACGCGAGTGCTCCGTGCAGCGCCGTCACCAGAAGGTGATCGAAGAAGCTCCGTCGCCCCATGTGACGCCCGAGATGCGCAAGGCCATGGGCGAGGCCGCCCTCAAGGTGGCCCGGGCCGTGAACTATGTGGGCGCGGGCACGGTAGAATTTCTCGCCGACGCCGACCGCAACTTCTACTTCCTGGAGATGAACACCCGCCTCCAGGTGGAGCATCCCGTCACCGAATGGATCACGGGCCTGGACCTCGTGAAGTGGCAGATCATGGTGGCTCGCGGCGAGAAGCTGCCCATGAAGCAGGAGGAAATCCCGCTCAACGGCTGGGCCATGGAATGCCGCATCTACGCGGAAGATCCGGACAAGAACTTCATGCCTTCGCCCGGCAAGATCACCTTCCTCCGCACCCCTTCGGGCCGCAATGTGCGGGACGACAGCGGCGTCTACGAAGGCGCGGACGTGCCCATGTTCTACGATCCGATGATCTCGAAGCTGAGCACCTGGGGGCCGACGCGCATCGAAGCCATTGACCGCATGCGCGCCGCGCTTGGCGAGTACCGCATCGGCGGCATCCGCCACAATGTGGCCTTCCACGAAGTGCTCATGGAGCATGGTCCTTTCCGTGAAGGCGCGCTGCACACGGGCATGCTCGACAAGCCCTTCTGGAAGAAGAAAGAGCAGGGCCCCAACCTCAAGTTCGCCGTGGCCGCCGCGATGCTCCAGGAGATGGACGCCGAAGAGCGCCGCGCCGCGAAGCCCGGTTCCAGCGATGGCAAGCCCGACGCCTGGAAGCACTGGGGCAAGTTCAACCAGCTTTAACTGTGAATCCACAGATTGCACAGATTCCACCGATTGAATCTGTGCAATCTGTGAAATCTGTGGATACCCCATGAAGCGCACGCTCATCCTCGGCAAGGAACAGCACGATGTGGAGCTCGTCCGCCGGGACGGCGTCCTCTCGTTCATCTGGAACGGCGAAACGCAGGCCGCGGACATCCTCGAAGTGGAGGCTGGCTGCTACTCCGTCATCCTCGGCGATCACAGCGTGGATGTGCGGCTTGACGCGGCCAAGCATCCCGATGCCGATGTGCGAGCGCTCCGCGCGAGCCTCTACGATGGCGCCTACGACTTCGCGCTCCAGGACCCGATGAAGGCCCTGCTGGCCGCCGCAAGCGGCGCAGCGGTGGGCGGCGGGCTCCTCGCCTCGCCCATGCCCGGCAAGATCGTGAAGGTGCTCGCGAAGGAAGGCGAGACCGTCGCCGAAGGCCAGACCCTCCTCGTGATGGAAGCCATGAAGATGCAAAATGAGCTAAAGAGCCCAAGCGCGGGCGCCGTGTCCAAAGTCCATGTCGAAGAAGGCGCGACGGTGGAGACCGGCGCGAAGCTGATCGAGGTCAAAACCGCTGGCGAAAACTAGCGAGAGGTCTCGCGTATGCCGCAGGCATACCGAGAAGATGCAGAATGAACTCAAGAGCCCAAGCGCGGGCGCCGTGCCCAAAGTCCATGTCGAAGAAGGCGCGAAGCTGATCGAGGTCAAAACCGTTGAGGCGAACCAGCCTCACCTAGGGATGCATTCGTGAAGGATTAGCAAGGGGTTCACCTACTCCAGGTCAACTTGCCTGTCGCGTGCCTTCTACATACACTGTCCGCATTGTTGTCCCATCCCCTTTTCTAGGAGGCAAAATGCGGAAAGCACTCGGCATGCTCCTTCTTGGCGCATCGCTGACCCTGGCGGCCCAAGAAGGCCAAACCTGGGTCGTCGGCCAAGTTGGGCAGACCCTTCAGCAGGGCGTCAGCAAGGACCTCTACAAGGACGGCCTCCACTACGGCATCGGCTTCGGCCACTGGTGGACGGATCGTTGGGGCTTCGATGTGAAGGCGCTCCAGAGCGACCTCAAGATCAAGTCCGGCATCACGGGTCTGAAGGACGATCACGAGCAGATGGCGCTCGGCTCCGTGCTCTTCAACTTGGCTCCTGGCGGCAACTGGTATCCCTACCTCGCCGCGGGCGTGGGCGGCTCGAAGCTCCCCCAGCCCCTGACCAATGACGCCACCAAGCTCAACTACCACGCGGGCGTCGGCATCATCGGCCATACGGAGAACGGCTTCACCGTGCAGGGCGACGCGAAGTATGTGCGCGTGGATCTGTCTTCCCCCGTTGACCGCCACAGCGTGATCCTCGCGACGCTGGGCCTCGGCTACACCTGGGGCGCGTCCAAGCCGCTGCCGCCTCCGCCTCCCCCCCCGCCGCCTCCGCCGCCAGCTCCTGAGCCGGTCGCGCCTCCCCCGCCGCCTCCTCCCCCGCCGCCTCCGGCGCCCGTGGAAGAGGCCAAGCCCGCGCCTCCGCCGCCTCCGGCGAAGATCGTGCTGGATGAGGCCCGCCTCCACTTCGCCACCAACAAGGCGGATCTGGATGACCAGGGCAAGCAGGCCGTCCAGGAAGTGGCCGACAAGCTCAAGGCCTACAGCGGCGATTACAAGGTCGTCGTGGATGGCTACACCGACAGCCGCGGCAGCAAGGCGCTCAACGAGAAGCTGAGCAAGCGCCGCGCCCAGGCCGTCGCCGACGCGCTCGTGGCCGATGGCATCGCCGCCGACCGCGTCAGCGCCGAAGGCAAGGGCCCCGCGGATCCGATCGGCGACAACAAGACCGCCGAAGGCCGCGATCGCAACCGTCGCGTGGAGGTGAACATCAAGACCTCCGACGCCAATGTCGAGACCAATCAGGTCAAGACCGAGGTGAAGCAGGACGCCGCTCCGGCCAAGAAGCCGGTCCGGCGCCACAAGAAGGCTCCGGCCTCCAACTAACCGGTTCACGCGAAGGGGCCCAATCGGGCCCCTTCTTCGTTTGGGAGCGACCCATGTCCATGAAAGACGAATTCAAGGCCTTCATCATGAAGGGCAATGTCGTTGACCTGGCCATCGCGGTGGTCATCGGCGCGGCCTTCGGCAAGATCGTGACCGCCATCGTGAGCGGCATCATCATGCCGATGGTGAGCTATGTGATGCCGGGCGGTGATTGGCAGCACTGGACCCTCGGGAAGTTCCAGATCGGGTCTGTGTTGGGCGCCACGGTGGATTTCCTCATCATCGCCGCCACGGTGTTTCTCGTCCTGGTGAAACTCCTGGGCTCGATGACCAAAAAGGATGCTCCCGCGGCCGACCCAACGACCAAAGAATGCCCCGCATGCCTGGAGCAGGTGGCGATCAAGGCCACGCGCTGCAAGCACTGCACCAGCCAGCTCTGAGTTGTGGGAACCCTGAGGAAAGCCGCCCGCCGGGCGGCTTTCCCGTTCATGGGGAGGCCTTCTTCCCGTTAGACTTGAGGATTGAGCGCACGAGGGCGCGGAGGTCTTTCATGGCGGATGAGACGCAGCAGGGCGGGAAGAAGAAGTATCCCGTCTTCCTTCCACGGACCGATTTCCCCATGAAAGCGGACCTTCCCCAACGGGAGCCCAAGCGGCTTGAACGGTGGAAGGCTGAGGGCCTGTACCAGCGCATCGAGGCTTCGCGGAAGGCCGCGAACGCGGCGGGCAAGGGCAGGGGACGGCGCGTGCTCCACGATGGTCCGCCCTACGCCAACGGCGGCCTGCACATGGGCCACGCGCTCAACAAGATCCTCAAGGATCTCGTCGTGAAATCGAGTTGGATGGAGGGCTTCGAAAGCTCCTACATCCCAGGTTGGGACTGCCACGGCCTGCCCATCGAACACGCGGTGGAGAAGGATCTCGGCCCCAAACGGCGCGAGCTGTCCCGCGCGGAGTTCCTTCAGCGCTGCCGGACCTACGCCCAGAAGTGGATTGATACTCAGCGCACCGGCTTCCAGCGCCTTGGCGTCATCGGCGATTGGGAGCGGCCCTATGTGACGATGGAGCCGACCTATGAAGCGGCGGTCGTCCGCCAGCTCGGACAGCTCTTCGAGCGTGGCTGTGTCACCCGTCGCTTGAAAGTCGTCCATTGGAGCTACGGCGCGCGCACGGCGCTGGCGGAAGCCGAGGTCGAATACGCCGACAAGACGAGCCCCGCCATCACCGTCGCCTTCCCCGTGCCAGATGCGGAAGCGCAACGCCTCGGCCTACCCTCCAACCTCTTCCTGCCCATCTGGACGACGACGCCCTGGACGCTCCCCAGCAACCGCGCCATCGCCATGCATCCCGACCTTGAATACGCCGTCGTGAAGGCGGGCGAACGCGCCTTCGTCGTGGCCGTGCCCCTCTTGGAGGACTTCGGCAAGAAGCTCGGCGCGGCTCTCCACACCGTGAAGGTGATGAAGGGTTCGGAGTTTCAAACGCTCATCGCGCGCCATCCCTGGATCGAACGCGAAAGCCCCGTGCTGCTCGGCGACCATGTGACGGCGGACGCGGGCACGGGCCTCGTCCACACCGCGCCGGACCACGGCGTGGACGACTTCCACCTCGCCCAGCACTTGGGTCTCTTCCAGCTCGTCGGGCCGGATGGCAAGTTCCTTCCGGCGGTGAACGATCCCGAACTCGAAGGCGTCAACATCTTCGAGGCCAATCCGAAAGTCATCGAGAAGCTGAAAGCCTCGGGCGCGCTCCTGCACGAGGACAAGCTCACCCACAGCTATCCGCACTGCTGGCGCACGAAGACGCCCATCCTCTTCCGCGCGACGGAGCAGTGGTTCATCACCATGGACGACGCCATCGAAGGCGGCCGATCGCTCCGCGAGTTGGGTCTGGATGGCGTCGAAACGACTTCATGGGTTCCCGCCATCGGACGCAACCGCATCCACGCGATGATCGCGGGCCGACCGGACTGGTGCATCAGCCGCCAGCGCGCCTGGGGCACGCCCATCACGGTGCTTCGCTGCTCGGTCTGCGAAGAGCCGTTGGTGCACGCTTCCATCTTCGAGAAGGCGGCCGCCGCCATCGAGAAGGACGGCATCGAAGCCTGGTCCGACATGTCGGTCGAAGCGTTGCTGCCTTCCGGTTCCGCCTGCGCCAAGTGCGGCGGGGCGGCCTTCCAGAAGGAGACGGACATCCTCGATGTGTGGATTGATTCCGGCGTCAGCGCCGGCGTCGTCTGCGACACGCATCCGGATTTATCCCGCGCCGATTACGGCCAGTTCATCTACCTGGAGGGCAGCGATCAGCACCGCGGCTGGTTCCACA
>CAYYJN010000001.1:91694-92881 GCA_964472275.1 uncultured Solibacteraceae bacterium | reverse complement strand
TTCAGCCTCGTCATCTCCGGCGTCATCGTCCTCGCCAGCTCCGCCAAGATCCTCTGGGACACCTCGGCCATGCTGCGCACGGCGGATTTCGGCAATCCCGTGGGCTTCGCCCTTTCGCTCTTCGTGAACCTCTACAACATCTTCATCGCGCTGCTGAACATCCTCAGCGGCGGACGCCGGCGCTAGGCCGGACGACCCCCTTCCTGGAGCCGCCCATGCGCCCTGTGATCCTGTCCCTGCTCGCCCTGTCCCTCGCCGCCCAGAACGCGCCCGCGGCGAAGAAGCCCGCCCATCACGCCAAGGCCAAGCAGGCCGCCGCGCCCGCGACCAAGGACCCCGTCCTCGCCAAGGTCGGTCCCGCCGTCGTCACCGAGTCCGATTTCCAGGCCGTCCTCGCCCAGATGCCCCAGCAGCAGCAGATGATGGTGCAGATCGTCCAGGGCGCGAAGGAGGAGCTGGTCACGCGCATCGCGGAGCGCAAGTTGCTCGCGCTGGAGGCGGACAGGATGGGCCTCAGCAAGACGCCCGAGTTCGCCCGCTCGCTGAATCAGCTGAAGGACGACCTGCTCGCCCGCGAATACCTGAAGCAGGAATCCCCCGCGCTCCAGGCGCAGATGAAGCTGTCGGACGCCGACCTCCAGGCCTACTACGCGGCCCACCTCAAGGACTTCAAGACGCCGGAGAAGGACAGCGCGCGGCACATCCTCGTGCTCGTCAACGGCCCCGCCACCAACGGCAAGGGCGTGACGGACGACGAGGCCAAGAAGAAGGTCGCGGCCATCCAGGCGGAATTGAAGGCTGGCAAGAAGCTGGAGGATCTGACCGCGACCTACAGCGACGATCCGGGCAGCAAGGACAAGGGCGGCCTCTACGAGGACTTCGACCCCAACACCATGGACCCCGCCTTCGCCAAGGCCGTGGAGACTCAAGCCCTCGGCACGGTCGGCGAGCCGGTGAAGAGCATGTACGGCTACCACCTCATCCAGGTGCTCAAGCGCACGCCCGCCAGCCAGCAGACTTTCGAGGAGGCCAAGGCGAAGGTGACCGAGGAGGCCACCAAGGCGCGCCAGGAAGAGGTCTGGAAGAACCTCATGGCCAAGCTGAAGAAGGAATTCCCCGTCACGATCACCATGCCCAAGGCGCCCGAGCCCAAGCCTGAAGCCGCGCCGGTCAAGCCTGAGGCGGCT
>CAYYJN010000001.1:0-91594 GCA_964472275.1 uncultured Solibacteraceae bacterium | reverse complement strand
GCCCAAGGCGCCCGAGCCCAAGCCTGAAGCCGCGCCGGTCAAGCCTGAGGCGGCTACGGCCCCCACGACGACCGCGCCCGCGAAGCCGGAAGCCGCGCCCGCGACGAAGCCCGAGGCCACCAAGTGAAGCGCGTCCTTCCCGTTCCCCTCGCCGCCTTCGCCGTCCTCGGTGGGTTGGCCTGTCATCGCAAGCCCAAGGCCGCTCCCACCCCGGCCGTGGTCGCGGGCGCGCAGCCCGACGCCATCGGCAAGCTCCCCGAGGCGGACGCCAAGAAGGTGCGCGAGGAGATCCTCATCATCGTCAACAACCACATCATCACCCGCCGCACCTTGCAGCAGGCGGTCGAGGAACAGAACGCCGCGCTCTATCGCCAGTTCTCCGGCGCCGAGCTTGACGCCAAGCTGCGCACCGCGCGGGAGCAGACGCTCCAGGGTCTCGTTGATTCCGATCTGCTGGCGGACAAGGCCGACGACTTGGGCATCAAGGTCGGCGACGACCAAGTGCGCGCCATGGTGGAGCAGATCAAGAAGGAGAACAATTTCGCCACGGACGCCGATTTCGAAAAAGCGCTGAAGGCCAGCATCGGCATCGGGCTCGATGAGTTCATCAAGCGGCAGAAGCAGAGCTCGCTCCAGCAGCAGGTGCTGGGCCGGGAGGTCTACTCCAAGATCGCCGTGGAGGATTCGGAGCTGCAGGCCTACTACGACGCGCACCTCGGCGACTACGCGCAGCCCTCGCGCTTCCGCGTGCGGGAGCTGGTGATCGCCAAGGGCGCCACCGCGGCGGACACCGACGCGGCCCGCGCCACGATGGCGGAGGTCGAGAAGCAGCTCGCCGCCGGCGCCAAGTTCGAGGACCTCGTGAAGGCCGATTCCACCGCCGCCAGCAAGGACACGGGCGGCGACCTGGGTTGGATGGCGAAGGGCCTGCTCCAGCCCCAGCTCGAGCAGGCCGCCTGGGCGTTGAAGCCGGGCGAGGTGACGCCGCTGCTTGAAACGGACAAGGACCTCATCCTCCTCCAGCTCATCGCCAAGGAGGACGACCGCCACACGCCCCTGGCGGAAGTGAAGGACAAGATCCTCGAGAAGGTGCAGGAGCCCAAGGCCAAGAACGCCGTGGAGCGCTACCTCCAGGATCTGCGCACCCGCGCCAACATCCGCTACATGGTGCCCAAGGACACGATCCTCAAGGGCTGAGGCTCAGGAAGGCCAGATGCGTCTCGACGCCTACCTCAAGAAATCCCACCTCATCAAGCGCCGCGAGCTGGCCAACGGCCTGTGCGAAGAGGGCATGGTCCGCGTCAACGGCCATCCCCGCAAAGCGGCCTTCGATGTGAAGGCGGGCGACGAGCTGGAGTTTCCGCTCTTCAGCCGCCACATGAAGGTGCGCGTGCTGGGCCTGCCCGAAGGCAACGCGCCCAAGAGCGCCCAGTGGTCCTACTTCGAGGTGCTGGAGGAGAAGCGCATCCCCTTCGACATGGGGCTCGCCGAAGACCCGCTCGCGCCCCAAGGGAAGCCGCCCCGGAGCCACTGAAACAGGCCCTACACTGGGGCGATGGATGATCAGCCCCTGCTCCGTTCCCTCAAGGAAGGCGAGACCTTCACGGGCTTCCTGCTGGCCCAGGAGGCCGCCTTCAAGACCAGCGCCAAAGGCACCGATTACCTCGAGCTGAAGCTGTCGGACGCCAGCGGCGATCTGAAGGCGTTCCTTTGGGACATCCGCGCCATCGAAGGCGACATGGACGCCATCCAGGCGGACGCCTTCCTCAAGGTGAAGGGCGCCATCAGCAGCTACAACGGCCGCGCCCAGATGCGCTTGGACAAGGTCCGCTTCGCCCAGGACGCCGAAGTCGGCGACCTCGCCCGCTTCTTCCCCGTGAGCCAACGGCCCGTGCCCGAGATGCTCGCCGAGCTGGACCGCTGGATCGCCTCCATCGCCGATCCCTGGATCCGCAAGCTGCTCCAGGCGCTCTTCGTGGAAGACGAAGACCTGCGCGCGGCCTTCGCCAAGGCCCCGGCGGCGAAAAGCATGCACCATGTCTACCTGGGCGGGCTGCTGGAGCACACCCTCTCCATCCTGGGCATGGCCGAGCGCGCCTGCGGCCACTATCGGAGCATGAATCGCGACCTCGTCCTCGCCGGGGTGCTTCTCCACGATGTGGGCAAGACCGCCGAGCTGAGCTACGCCCGCAGCTTCGGCTACACGGACGCGGGCAACCTCATCGGCCACATCTCAATGGAAGCCCAGTGGATCCAGAAAGCGGCGGAGGCCCAGCCCGGCTTCCCCGAGGAGCTGCGGCTCCAGCTCCTCCACATCGTCCTCTCCCACCATGGCCGGATGGAGTTCGGCTCGCCCGTGCTGCCCAAGACGCCCGAGGCCCTGCTCGTCCATTACTTGGATGACCTGGACGGCAAGCTGGAGGTCATGTTCCGCGCCATCCGGGAAGAGGGCGACTCCCATTGGTCCGCCTATAGCCGGAGCCTGGAGCGGATGATCTACAAGGTGCGCTGGCCCCAGGCGCAGGATCCGGCCAAAATTGGACACGACTCTTCGAATTGACCAGATATGGTCACTCATCGGCTGGATTTTGAGAATCTTTAGAATCTTTAATATCCCTATTTTCAATATTTGAAGTATTTTTCGAGTTTGGCATGGTGATCGCTTGGTAGGTCCCTTGGGGGATACCATGAAGCGCACTCGCACCGCCAAGCGTTATGACGACAGCATCCAGCCCGGCGCCTTTGAAGGTTTCCAGGCCGAGACCATCCAGACGGCGGGCGAGGAAGTCTGCTCCCTGGTCCGCCGCGAAGGCGGGCGCATCCAGCTCGGCCGCATGGAGGCCGCCCGCAGCGCGGCCCCGCGCCAGAGCTTCGAGCGGCTCCGCACCAAAGCCGAACTTCTGGCGGATCGCCTGAACTACCTGGGCGAGCGCCTGGAGATCGTGGACCACGACCGCCGGGGCATGTTCATCCAGCTCCGTAGCCTGCCCCCAATGAAAGACGACAACGGCATCCAGTTCAATGAGATCAACCTGGGCCGGGATTCGGTGGTGGTGCAGCGCATCGCCTTCACCCGGAAGGACGAGGCCAAGCAGCAGATCCCCATGGCTTTGTCCCAGGGCACGCTGGACCGCCTCCTGTCTGATCTTCGACAGGTGCTGGCGTCCTAAAGCCTTTCCCCTCCCCAAAAAGGGCCCCGAGGGGCCCTTTTCGTTTCACTCGGGAGGTGTGTCTTTCTTCGGCTCCCCGTGGGCCAGCCGCTCCGGCGCGTTGGCGAGACCCCAAGCGGTGACCGCCATGGCCTGGGCGCCCTGTAGGAGCTCCTCCGGCTTCACATGGTCGAGGGTGTCCAGTTGGCTGTGGTGGGTGTTGGTGAAGTAGTCCGCGAAGTCCTGGAAGGCGAAGAAGGCCGGGACGCCCTGCATCTCGAAGGGCCAGTTGTCGGAAGCCGACGGGATGCTGCCGAAGAACAGGTCCTTGCAACCGATGACATTGGCGGGCGCCATAGCTGCGCCCAGGACGGGAGCGAGATCTTCGCGACCCTGCATTGTCCAGCCCTTGATGGCGCCGGTGCCCAGATCGTCGATGAGCACGGCCTGGATGTTCTTCAGCTCGTCGCTGTGGGCCTTGGTGTAGGCGAAGGAGCCCCGCAGACCTTCCTCCTCGCCGGAGAAGAGGATCGCGCGAATGGTGCGCTTGGGCTGGAGGCCGAGCGCCTTGATGGCGCGGATCGCCTCCATCACCGCCACCGTGCCCGTGCCGTTGTCGGTGGCGCCGGTGCCGAGGTCCCAGGAATCCTGGTGGGCGCCGATGATGACGACCTCATCCGGCTTCTCGCTGCCGCGGATTTCGGCGACGACATTGTAGGCCTGCACCGGCGCGGCGCTGGTGGTGCCGCCGATCTGGAGTTCCAGTTCGATCTTCTCGCCGCGCGCGGCCAGACGCTTGAGCTGGTTCGCGTGCTCGTTGGCGATGAAGGCCGTGGGCACGGAGGTGAGGCCCTCGCCCGCGATGGGGCTGCCGTTCATGGTCATGTGGTCGTCCTGCTTCTCAGTCGTGACCAGCATGGCGAGCGGCTTTTCGGACCTGAAGGACGCCATGGCCTGCCGGAAGGCCTCGCGCTGCTTGGGGTCCTTCCAGTCAATTTTGGGGAGGGCGCCCATCATCACGATGCGGCCCATCAACTTCCCCTTGAAGGCGAGCAGGCCATCCAGGGTGCCCGCCTGAATCACCAACATCTCGCCGCGTACAAGACCGTGTGTGGGAGGCGTCCAGCCCATGGCCGCGATCTGGAGCGGTTGATGGTTCTGGGTGAGCAGCCGCGCGCTGTCCGTGCCGCGCGTCCAGCGCGGTCCGAACTCATAGGCCTCTTCGTGGACATTCTCCGCGCCGTAACCCTTCAGGGTGTCCATGGCCCAGGCCTGGGCCTTGCGGAGGTTCTCCGAGCCCGTGAGGCGCGGGCCGATGGTGTCGCACATCGTTTCGAGGTTGGAGAAGGCCTGCGAGTGCGTGGCGATCTCTTCGAGGATGCGCGTGGCGTCCGTCTTGGGAAGCTGGTCCGCCTGGAAGAGGCCGGGCATGGTCGGCGTCGCCGGAGGCGTGACCGTGATCGGCGCCTGGGCGACCAGCGCGGCGGAGGCGACGAGGGCGAGAACGAGTCGGGGCATGGGAGGCCTTTCGATGGTGGTGCGCATCAGACGGGCCCCTCGCGGGACCCGTCTGATGCCCTGATCCGAATCAGTGGGCCATCTTCTTCGCGGGCTCGATGTGGGGCACGCGATCGGGGCAGTTGGCGAAGAACCACGCGGCGGCGGCCATGCACTGCGCGCCCTGGGTGAGGTCATCCTTCTTCACATGCTCCAGGCTGTCCACCTGGCTGTGGTGGGTCATGGTCATGTAGTCCAACGGGTCCTGGATGGCGGCGAAGGCTGGCACGCCCATCTCGTAGAAGGGCCAGTGATCCGTGTCGCCGGGTTGGATGAAGGCTCCGATCTCGGTGCAGCCGAGTTGGTTCACGGGCGCCATGGCCTGGGCCAGCCAGCCGCGCCACTGCTCCTGGTTCATGTCCGGCCAGCCCTGGATCTGGCCCGTGCCCATGTCGTCCACAAGGACGGCCTGGATGTTTCCCATCTCGTCCTTGTGAGCCTGAGCATAAGCGTTGGAGCCCAGCAGGCCCTCCTCCTCGCCGCTGAAGAGGATGCAGCGGATGGTGCGCTTGGGCGCGACGCCGAGCGCCTTGATGGCGCGGATCGTCTCCATGGCGACGACGGTGCCGGTGCCGTTGTCCGTGGCGCCGGTGGAGAGATCCCAGGAATCCTGATGGCCGCCGACGATGACGACCTGATCAGGCCAAGTGGAGCCCTTGATCTCGGCGACGACATTGTAGGCCTTCACGGGAGCGTCGCCGAGGTGGCCGCCCAGCTCCAGCTCGATCTGCGGGTGCTGGCCGTCCTCCTTGATGAGGCGCTTGAGCAGGTTCGCGTGCTCCTTGGAGATCACCGCCATGGGCCGCGTGCTGCCGCTCCAGCGGGGATCCGGGCTGCCGCTCATGGTCAGGAAGCCGTTGTCCTTCTCGGAACTGAGGAGCACGGCCGCGTACTTCGCCTGCTTCATGATGTCCGCGTAGGACTTGAACCAGGCTTCCATGGCCTTGGGGTCCTTGCGCTCTTCCGCCGTCGGGCGGGGCCGCGAGACGGAGAGCACGATCTTGCCGTCGAGGCTGGGCAGGACGGCCTTCAGCTCGTCCAAGGTCTTGGCGTCGAGCAGGGCCACCTCGCCCTTGATCGCGCCCTTGGTGCCGTTGGTCCAGGCCCACTGGGCGATTTCGAGCTGCTGATTGTTGCCGTTGAGGAGGCGGGCCGAAGCCGAGCCGCGGAACCAGGGCTTGCCGAAGTCGTAGGCCTCTTCATGGACATTCACCGCGCCGTAGCCTTCGAGCTTCTTCATGGCCCAGGCCTGGGCGTCGCGCAGCTTCTGGGAGCCGGTGAGGCGCGGGCCGATGGTGTCGGTCATCTCCTGGAGGTTCGCGTAGGCCTGGGAGTGGTCGCCGACCTCCTGGACGAGCTTCGCCATGTCGCTGGTGAAGGGCTTGTCCGGAATGCCGAACTCGAAGTGGGGCTTCTCTGGCTTCTTGTCGGCCTTGGCGGGGGCCTGAGCCAGCATGGGGAGGGCGCAGAGACAGAGGGCAAGGACGCTGAGGCGTTTCATGGATGGGGCTCCTTTGGGGTGACCCTCACCTTACGAGGGCAAACTCCTCACCGCAATCCCAAAGTGAAAAGGGCCCCGAACGGGGCCCTTGGATCGCCGAAATGGAGCGTTCAGGCGCCGAAGCGCTTGGAGACCTCGCTCCACTTGATGTTCTCCACGAAGGCGTCGAGGTACTTCGCGCGGGCGATGCCGTAATCAACCATGAACGCGTGTTCCCACGAGTCCAGCACGCAGAGCAGGTCCTGCTCGATGGGCAGGCCCAGGTGGTGCTCGGCGACGAAGTAGGTGTGGAGCTTGCCGTCGCGGCGGTTGCGGGTGAGCAGGGCCCAGCCGGGGCCGGTCATGGCGCAGGCCTTGAGGTCGGCGATGACTTTGTCCTTGCCGCCCTGGGCGTCGAAGGCCTTCTGGAGCCCGGCGCTGAGGCCAGCGTCCGCGCCGAGGTTCTCGAAGTAGAGCTCGTGCAGGAAGGAGCCGTTGAAGGCCACAGCCTCGCGGCGCTTCAGCTCGGTGTACTCGTTGAAGGAGTAGTTGGGCTTGGTGTTGTCGGCGGTGCCGAGCTTCTCCTCGATCTCGTTCAACTTGGTGATGTAGCCCTTGTAGAGCGTGAAGTGCTGGTCCAGCTGGGCATCGGAGAGGCCCTTCACGGCCCCGCCCTTCAGGTGGTCGTAGTTCTTCGCGGTGTAGGCCATGGATGTCTCCTTGTTCAGGCGCCGCTCGGCGCGGAGGGTCAGTGTAGCGCTTCGGGGCGCGGATGGTCCTTTTGAGGTCCATGCAATGCCTGAGGGCGATGCCTCAGGCCTGCATCTCCCGCAGGAACCAGGCTTCCTTCTGATGGACCTGCACGAACCGGGTGAGCAGGTCCGCCGTGCCCGGATCGCCCGCCTGATTGGCGATCTCGATGCCCTTGTGCATGAGCGCGATGATCTTGTCCTCGCCGGAAAGCGCCTCCTTCACCATGGCCATGGCGTCCAGGCGCTTCTTGGTGTCGGAGGGCTTCACCACGGAGAGGCTCTCCATCTGCGCGGGCGTGGTGATGGGCGTGCCGTCGAGGATGCGCACCCGCTCCGCCAGTTCATCCACCGTGGCGTCCACCGCTTCGTAGAGGTCGGAGAAGCGCAGGTGGTAGTCGCGGAAATGGGGACCGGACACCATCCAGTGGTAACGGCGCGCGTTGAAGCTCTGGACGAAGGCCGTGGCCAATTCCAGGTTCAGGTGTTCCACGACGGCTTTGGACATGGGGATCTCCTTGGGTGAAGGGAATTGCGAAGACCTTGCCAGGGCGAGGAAGGCTTGCTGGGCGCGGATTCGGTGAAGGGCCGATCGCGGGATTCCCGCTCAAGCGGGAGCGGGTTCGCGGCGGGCCGGGACTAGCGTCCGAGGGTGCCGCGGATGGCCGCCGTCACCTGGTCGGCGAGGTCGCGGCGGCAGAAGAGCGATTGGGGCGTCGCTCCGGCGATGACCTGGTGCTTGCCCTCGGTGCTGAGTTTGGTGAACAGCTCATCCATCTGGATGCGCGAGGCCTGGGAGCCCGGAGCCCACGGACCATCGCTGCCGTCCTTGTCCATGGCGGCGGAAGTCAGCACCATCAGCGGCTTTTGCGCCAGGGTCTGGAGCTTCTGGCTATCGGCGAAGCTCGTGGGCAAGGCCCGCAATTCCGCGGCCTGGGCCTGGGCGAGCTTCACGGTGCGGAGCGAGGCGCGCACGACGGTCTCATCCGAAGGGGGCAGGCCGAACTCGGGCTCGGGCGCCTTCTGCCACCAGTCGCGGAAGCGCGGCCAACTGAAGCGACGCAGAGAGGCTTCATGGTCCAGCGCGTCCGCCCGCGCGCCGGCGTCCGCCATGAGCGGCGCGTGCCAGGGGTCCAAGAGCACCATGCCGTAGACCTCTTCCGGATAGCGGACGGCGAAGGCCTGGGCCTCCACCGCGCCGAGCCCCGAACCGACAAGCAGGAAGGGGCCCTTCACATCGTAGGTGTCCATGGCGGCGTGGATGCGTTCGGCCTGTGAGGTGGCGTCCAGCGACGCGGTCCCCGAGCCGCTCCAGGCGTAGCCCGGCGGGTCCCAGCGGACGACGAGCGCCTGCTTGGCAAGCTCGGGCATCACCCAGCCCCAACTGGAGGAGGGCATGCCCCAGGCGTTGAAGAGCACGACGGTGGGTTTGGAAGGCGGTCCGGCCACCTGCATGTGCAGGTCGAGGCCATCCGCCTGCACCACGCGGCCCGGCGGCGGCGAGCTGCGGAGCTGGAAGGACTCCGCGACCGGCTCGTAGATGAGCCCGGCGAGGGCCGCGACGATGGCGGCGAGGATCAGGTAGAGGAAGCGCTTGCCCCACCGGCGTTGCCAGGGAACGGGAACGGCGCGCCAGGACTGGTCCGACGAAGGGGCCAAGGCAGCCTCCATGCGATGGGAGAAAGCATGGGCATCTTGGCGCTGATGCGGGCGCCGTGCAACCTCTCTCGCGTTCGGAGGGCGGTTCTAATGCTTGGCGTCGAAGGCCCACCTCACTCCGCCGCGGCAGGCTAGGTAGAGAAAGAGGAAGCAGTACAGCGCGGCGAGTTCGCCTTGGTTCATGGCGGGGAACAGCTTCGCGCCGCCCTGGAAGCGCCAATGGAACTGGAAGTAGGCGACCGCCATGGTGCCGCTCGCCACGAAAGCCGCGAAGCGGGTCTGGAATCCCACCATCACGAGTAGCCCGGCGATCAACTCGATGAGACCGCCCACGCCCATCTGGGAGGTCAAGGGCATCGCGTGCTCCGAAAAGAGCCCGAACACGAGTTGCGCGCCGTGAAAGGCGAAGAGGAAGCCCGCCGCGATTCGCAAGAGGGCATAGGTCTGATCCGCGTACTTCTCGAGTACCTTCATGGCTCGCTCCCGGGAAAGAGTTAATATATCAGAACGGTTTCCAGTCGAAGCGCACCCTGCTGAAGTTCTAGCGGAAAGCCTCAGGCGCTTCGGCCTTCCACGCGCCGCCGAGGAGTTGGGTCGTCACGGGCACGCCCACGGCCTTCACGCCCCGGTGGGCCATGCAGGTGTGCTCGGCCACGAGCTTCACGCCCCAGGCCTGGGGCTGGAGGTAGTCGTGGAGCGCGTCGAAGATCTGGCGGGTCATGCGCTCCTGCACCTGGAGCCGCGCGGCGTAGGCCTGGACGAGGCGCGCGAGTTTGCTGAGGCCGACCGTGCAGCCTTCCGAGGGCAGGTAGCCCACCGTGGCGAAGCCTTCGAAGGGCGCGAGGTGGTGCTCGCAGGTGGAGACGAAGGGGATGCGCTCCAGGATCACGGGCACGGGCGCGAGATCTCCCGGTAGGGCGCGCAGCTCGTGGTCCAGATCCATCGTGTAGCCCGCCAGCCGCTCCTGCCAGAAGGCCGCCACCCGCGCGGGCGTGTCCCGCAGCTCCGGCGCGTCCACATCCACCTCGAAGCTCTCCAGCAGGAGGCGGATGGCCTGGGCGGCGCGGGATTCGTCAATGGGCATGGGCGGGCCTCCGTGGGACAATAGCAGGCTTCGGAGGATGGGATGACGGACGCCAAATCCAGCGACGCGAAGACCAGCTACGCCGCGTCGGGTGTGGACATCAATCGCCAGGACGAAGCGCTGCGCCGCATCAAGCCCCTCGTGAAGGCGACGAAGACGCCGGGCGTCCGCAGCGACATCGGCCTCTTCGGCGGCCTCTTCGCCGCGAATTTCGAGGAGAAGGCGCCGATTCTCGTGTCCTCCATGGACGGCGTGGGCACCAAGATGAAGGTGGCGCGCCGCGCGGGCGTCTGGGACACGGTGGGCCAGGATCTGGTGAACCACTGCATCAACGACATCCTCGTGCAGGGCGCGCGGCCGCTCTTCTTCCTCGATTACATCGCCGCTCAGCGCTTGGAGCCGGAAGTCATCGAGCAGATCGTGAAGGGCATGGCGACCGCCTGCAAGGACGCGGGCTGCGCGCTCATCGGCGGCGAGCTTGCGGAGATGCCCGGTGTCTACGCCGAAGGCGAAGTGGATGTGGCGGGCACCATCGTCGGCGTCGTGGACGAGCCTGATCTCCTGCCTCGGGGCGACGCGATGGCGGCGGGCGATGTGCTCATCGGCCTGCCTTCGTCGGGCCTGCACACCAACGGCTATTCGCTCGCCCGCAAGGTCTGCTTCGAGACGGAGAAACTCGGCGTCAGCGACGCGCTGCCCGGCGATGGCCGCCCCATGGGCGAGGCCCTGCTGGCCATCCACCGCAGCTACCTCAAATCCCTTTGGCCCTTCGTGAAAGCGCATCGCCTCCTGGGCATGGCCCACATCACCGGCGGCGGGCTCACCGACAACCTTCCGCGCGTGCTGCCCTCCGGCCTCGACGCGGCCATTGACACGGCGAGCTGGGAGATCCCGGCCCTCTTCCGCTTCCTCATGGACAAGGGCGGCCTC
The DNA here is from genome assembly GCA_964472275.1 of uncultured Solibacteraceae bacterium. Taxonomy (GTDB): domain Bacteria; phylum Acidobacteriota; class Holophagae; order Holophagales; family Holophagaceae; genus JAFDVN01. The sequence continues at coordinate 80,986 of CAYYJN010000001.1, read as the reverse complement.
GAGATGGCGGACGCGCGCCAGGCCCTCAACCTGGGCGTGGGCATGGCGCTCATCGTCGCGAAGGCGGAAGCGGACGCCGTGCTTTCGGAGCTGAAGGCCAGCGGCGAAGCCGCGTGGGTGCTGGGCGAGCTGGTGACGGGCACCGGCAAGGTGCAGTACCGCTGAATCACTCAGCCTCCATGAAAAGGCGCCCGTGAGGGCGCCATTTCACTGGAGTGAAGTCGCTTCAGTTCGTCGGGGCGGGCGCGGGCTGGGTCTGATCGCCCTGGGCGGCGGGCGTGCCCGCGAGCACGGTGGGCGTGACCACGCCGTTGCTGGGCGCGGTCGCGGACGCGGCGCCGCGGTTGAAGGCCTGGCGGTAGGTCAGGTACTCGCCGAAGAAGACGGCCATCGTCTCCGCGTGATCCTTGAGAAAGGCCGAGCCGTGATCGGAGCCGGGGTACATGAGCACCGACACGCCGGGCGTCGTGGCGAGGGCCTTGGCGTTGTCGGCGGTCTCCTTGTCGTCGCTCGCGGCGAAGACGAGATCCGCGCCGCCCCGGGGCAGGCCGGCCTTGAGCTTGTCCAACGCGCCTTCGCCGAAGGCTTCGTTGCCCGCCGGGCTCAGGGCCAGCACGGCCTGGGAGTGGACCAGCCGCGCGGCCAGCAGCACGGAGAAGGCGCCGACGCTGGCGCCGGCGAGGCCCACGCGGCGGCCGTCAATGCCGTGCTGCTTGCGGACCCACGCCGCGGCCTGAGCGAGGTCGGAGGGGATCTTGTCGAAGCCCACCGCCTTGGCGGAGGCCATGAAGTCATCCGTCACCGCCACCGTGGCGCCGTCCTTGTCGGTGCTTTCGCCCTGACCGCGCAGGTCCAACAGGAGCGTCGCGATGCCGCGGGCGTTGAGGCGCTCCGCGAGCGGAGCGAAGCTGTCCCGGGTCTGGTGGAACTGGGGCGCGAAGATCACCACCGGATGCCGCTTGGGGCCGTTGGCGGGGATGGTGAGGGCGCCCTTCAGGGTGAAGCCGTCCTTGGTCTTGAGGGAGACCGGCGTGCTCGTCGGTTCCGTGGCGGCCAGGGGCGCGACCAGGAGGAGGGCGGGAAGGGGGGCCAGCAGGCGGAGCGCGCGCATGGGAACCTCGTGGGCTTGGGAACGGGCCGCCAGCGTATCAGCCTGGAGATTTCCGGCGCAACGGGATAAAACGGTAGATTCCACTTGGGAGTGTCCATGAGCCTCGACCGCATCCTCGCCGAAGCCAAGAAGAAGATGCACGCCTCCGTGGAGACGCTGAAGAAGGAGCTCGCCACGGTGCGCACGGGCCGCGCCAACGCGTCGCTGCTCGACACGGTGCAGGTTGAGTACTACGGCGCGATGGTGCCGCTGAACCAGATGGGCTCCGTCACGGTGCCGGACCCGGCGATGCTCCAGATCCAGCCCTTCGACAAGTCGGCCATCAAGGCCATCGAGACGGGCATCCTCCAGGCCCAGCTCGGTCTCAACCCCAGCAACGACGGCAATGTGATCCGCCTGCCCATTCCGGCCCTCACGGAAGAGCGCCGCAAGGAGCTGGTGAAGGCCACGCACAAGATGGCGGAGGACATCAAGACCGCCATCCGCAATGTGCGCCGGGACGCCAACGACGATGTGAAGAAGCTGGAGAAGGACAAGACCGCGGGCTTCAGCGAGGACATGGCGAAGAAGGCCATGGACGACATCCAGAAGCTCACCGACCAGCATGTGAAAGAGGTCGAGGACGCGCTCAAGCACAAGGAAGCGGAGATCATGAAGATCTGAAGGGAACGGGACCAGCCAAGGTAGGCTGGTTCGGATGCCGCCCAAGCCCTTACATCCGCTCGTGGACCTCATCGTCCGATCCCTGCGGTTCATCTACCTGCTTTGGGGCGGCATGTTCCTGCTGTCCATGAGCCTTTACGGACGCCTGCGCCTGCCGGGCTTCCTGTGGCATTGGCCGGAGGCCGCCCGGTGGCTCCTGGGTCCCTGGGGCCGCGGCCTGGCGCTGGGTCTGGGTCTCGTCATGGCCACGGCGGCCCTGGTGGAGATCTGGGAATTGGTGGACCGGCTGCTGGGCCGGTTCTTCGAGCATGAGGACCGCTAGGATCGCGGCCTGGAAACCCGCGCTTGGCGTGGGAAGCCGCCTTTGCGATCCTGGATGCTTTGAACCCTCGGGGGCTTTGGAGCATCCCTAGGCGTTCCCAGGAGGTTTCATGGCAGGTCTCCAGCGTCGCCGGAGCGGATCCGCGTTCACCACCGCGCTCGCCTTCGGGACCCTTTGCGGGGTGAGTGGCGCGTTGAGCGCGCAGGCGCCCAACCTCCCGGCCGCCGACGCCGTGGGCGTGGGCCGGGCGGGCGCGGGCGTGGCCTTCGGCCGCAGCCTGGAAGCCGCGACGATGAACCCCGCGCTGCTGCCGACCCTCCAGGACAAGCTCTCCGCCTACGCGTCCGCGGGCTTCGAATTGCAGGCCTCGCAGGTGACGCTGCAATCCAATCAGACGACGGCCCAGACGACGGATCGCAATCGCCTGCTCGCCGGGTTCGGCTTCGCCTGGCGGCCGGAAGGCAGCCTCGCCTTCGGCCTCAAGCTGGATCAGCCGTGGGCGCACCACGGCCTGCTCCCCGACGACGCGCCGGGCCGCTTCTCCGGCCGCGAGCTGGACTTCTCCGCGCGCCGCCTGGAGGCGCAAGCCGCCTACGAATCGCCCTCCCATCCCGGGCTCAGCTTCGGCCTCGGCGTGGGCGTGACGCGCGTTTCCTTCTCGGGCGTCAACACGGTCCGCGCGCTCGTTCCCCAGGACGGCACCCAACCCGCGGGCGGCGCGAATCCGGTCATCGGCCTCGCGGAGCAGAGCCTTTCGGAGGATGGCTCGGCCGTCCGCCCGAGCTTCACCGCCGGGTTCCGCTGGGCCATCAATCCGCGATGGACGCTGGCGGGCACCTACCAGTCCCAGGTGTCGGGCGATCTCACGCTCGCCTCCGGCTTCTTCTCCGGCCCGTCCTATGTGGGCGTGAACGGCTACCCGCCGGCGCTCGCCGGAATCGGGACCCAGGGCGCGGCCGTGCTGGCGCGCTCCTCCGTGCGGGCGGGCGATGGCGCCTACAAGCTGCCCGCGCGCGTGACCCTCGGCCTGCGCCACCGCGTGAACAACCTCTTCACCTGGGAGCTGGACGCGCGCCTGCTCGGCGCTGGACTCCAGATGCCCGCTTGGGCGAGCCTCGTCACGCCCAACGGCGTCGAAGCCGCGCCCAATCAGCTTCCGCCGACGAAGCGCGCCTACGGATTCTCCGCGATGGGCGAAGTGGATCTCACCAAGCGCCTCGTGCTGCGCGGCGGCCTCGCCTACGATTCGCCCCTGTACGCCGAAAGCCAGGCCAGCCCCGTGCTGGGCGGGCAGGCCAACGCCACCTTCGCCATCGGCGCCACCTACCGCATCTGGGGCGGCGAGCTGAGCGCGGGCTACGCCTACCGTCAGTCCCGCGACGCCGTCGTCCCCGGCGGCGTGGATGGCACTTGGGATCAGGGCGGCTACCAAGCCTCGGGCACGCCCGCGCGGGTCGAGGCCATGGGCCACCTCATCAGCGTCGGCTACAAGTTCGCGTTCTGATGCGCTACTTAGGTCCCCACGCCTGCGAAGAGGCGCTGGAGCGCGGCGAGCTGCATTCCCTGTGGGTGGCGGAGAGCGCCTGGGGGCGCGTGGCGAAGCTGCGCGAAGCCGCCCGGGCCGCGGGCGCCGTGGTGCGCCGGGAGCCCATGGACGCGCTGGATCGCCGGGCCGAAGGCCAGCGCCATCAAGGCGTGCTGGGCGAAGGTTCGGCCTTCGCCTACGCCGACTTCAGCCGCATCCTCGCGGCCGCGCGGGACAAGGGCGCGAAGGCGCTCGTCCTCGCGCTGGATGGCGTGACGGATCCCCATAACCTCGGCGCGATCCTCCGCTCCGCGGCCGCCGCGGGCGTGGACGGGGTCGTGCTGCCCGAACGGCGCAGCGCGCAGGTGAACGAGACCGTGGTGCGCGCGTCCGCGGGCACGGCGGGCCGCGTGCCCGTGGCGCGGGTGGTGAATCTCGGCCGCGCGCTGGATGACCTGAAGGACGCCGGGGCGTGGCTCTTCGGCCTCGCCGCTGGACCCGGCTCCGTGGACTACCTGGGCGAAACCTTCGATCGCGCGACGGTGCTCGTGCTGGGCGCGGAAGGCGAAGGCCTGCATCAGAAGATCGCCGAGCGCTGCGACTTGCGCCTCTCGATCCCCATGCCGGGCCAGGTGGAGAGCCTGAATGTCTCCGCGGCGGCGGCGGTGGCGATCTTCCGCGTCCTCGCGGTGCGGGCGGGCCGGTAGGGCTTCGGCGGAAGTTTCCGCTTGAGCGGCCCCCAACCCCGTGATACCTTGCGAGTTCCCTGTCAGGGAAGTTCTGCCCCGCAGGACACCCCGATGGAAGGTTCCCGGAGACCTCCGGGAGCTTTGGGAGCCGCGCCCCCGCGGGGGAGCGGAAGGTCTTTCAGCATGCCGAGATGGCCGAGTGGTTAATGGCAGCAGACTGTAAATCTGCCGCGGAAACGCTACGGAGGTTCGAATCCTTCTCTCGGCACCACCTCGCCGCGGCGCCCTTCTTCGTGACGGGCTCCGCAGCCTGGCGGGAATAGCTCAGTTGGTAGAGCGTCAGCCTTCCAAGCTGAATGTCGCGGGTTCGAACCCCGTTTCCCGCTCCATCCAAGCCGCCTTCCGGGCGGTTCGGTCCAGGCCCACATAGCTCAGTGGCAGAGCACTTCCTTGGTAAGGAAGAGGTCCCCGGTTCAATCCCGGGTGTGGGCTCCAGTCCGGCTCACCTTCGCACCACCCGTTCCGTCTTCACTTCACTCAATCCAGGAGGTCCTCGTGGCCAAAGAGAAATTCGACCGTTCCAAACCCCATGTCAACATCGGCACCATCGGCCATGTGGATCACGGCAAGACCACGCTGACCGCCGCCATCGCGACGATCCTCTCCAAGAAGAACGGCGGCATCGCCAAGTCCTACGACCAGATCGACTCCGCGCCCGAGGAGAAGGCGCGCGGGATCACCATCAACACCGCCCATGTCGAGTACGAGACCGAGAAGCGCCACTACGCCCATGTGGACTGCCCCGGCCACGCCGACTATGTGAAGAACATGATCACCGGCGCGGCGCAGATGGACGGCGCGATCCTCGTCGTCGCCGCCACCGACGGCCCCATGCCCCAGACCCGCGAGCACATCCTGCTCTCCCGTCAGGTGGGCGTGCCCAAGATCGTCGTCTTCATGAACAAGATCGACATCGCCGACGCCGAGCTCGCCGAGCTGGTCGAGATGGAGATCCGCGACCTGCTCTCCTCCTACCAGTTCCCCGGCGACGAGACCCCCATCGTCAAGGGCTCCGCCAAGCTGGCGCTCGAAGCGGGCGATCCCTCCAAGCCCGACGCCAAGTGCGTGCTGGACCTGATGGACGCCGTGGACGCCTACATTGACACCCCGGCCCGCGCCGTGGACAAGCCCTTCATCATGCCCGTCGAGGATGTGTTCACCATCACCGGCCGCGGCACGGTGGTGACGGGCCGCATCGAGGCCGGCATCGTGAAGGTCGGCGATGAAATCGAGATCGTCGGCATCCGCGACACCCAGAAGAAGGTCGTCACCGGCATCGAGATGTTCCGCAAGAGCCTCGATGAGGGCCGCGCGGGCGACAACGCGGGCATCCTGCTCCGCGGCATCGAGCGCAAGGATGTGGAGCGCGGCCAGGTGCTGTGCAAGCCCGGCAGCATCACGCCCCACACCAAGTTCACCGCGCAGGTCTATGTGCTGAACAAGGAAGAGGGCGGCCGCCACACGCCGTTCTTCAACAACTACCGCCCCCAGTTCTACTTCCGCACCACCGATGTGACCGGCTCCATCAAGCTCGAAGCTGGCCGCGAGATGGTCATGCCCGGCGACAATGTCACGCTCGAAGTCGAGCTGATCTGCCCCATCGCCATGACCAAGGGCCTCAAGTTCGCCATCCGCGAAGGCGGCCGCACGGTCGGTTCCGGCAACATCAGCGACATCATCGCCTGATCTTTTTCTAGAGAGGTCACGCCATGCGCGAGATCATCCACCTCCAGTGCCAGGACTGCAAGCGCAAGAACTACAGCACGACCAAGAACAAGCGGACCACCACCGCGAAGCTTGAGTTCAACAAGTTCTGCCGCGCCTGCGGCGGCGTGAAGGTCCACCGCGAGGCCAAGGCCTAGGCGGTCCAGGTCACCGCCCGGCCCTGGGACATGGGCCGGGCGGTTTCCACAGGGGAGTAGCTCAGCTGGTAGAGCAGCGGACTCCAAATCCGCAGGTCGCGGGTTCGAACCCTGTCTCCCCTGCCACCCCTGGCCCCGGAATCATCCCGGGGCCAGTCTTTTCCAAGACGAGCCATCCGGAGGGGTTCCCTTGATCGGCACCATCAAGCGGCAGGCCAAAGACCTCATGGACGAGCTGAACCGGGTGGATTGGCCCGGCAAGGCGGAAGTCCTCAGCTCCTCCTGGGGCACGGTCATCATCTCCGTCTTCGTGGGCTGCTTCCTGTGGGCTTGCGACTGGGTACTCTCCAAGGGCGCCGGATTCCTCATCCCCGGCGGCCGTTGACCTGTGGGGCCAGCCATGAACGACACACTCCAAGCCGCTCCCGTCGCCGCCGGCCGCCGCCTGGCCTGGTTCATCATCCACACCTACTCGGGCTACGAGGCCAAGGTGATGGAGAGCCTCCGCCAGCGCATCAAGATGGAGGCCCGCGAGGAGCACTTCGGCGATGTCCAGATCCCCGAAGAGACCTACGAAGAGATGAAGCAGGATCCCAAGTCCGGCAAGAAGGAGCGGATCCTCAAGAAGCGCAAGTCCTTCCCGGGCTACCTGCTCGTCCAGATCGCCGTGAACACCAACAGTGAGATGGAAGACGCCGACTGGCACCTGGTCCGCAACACTCCGAAGGTGACGAGCTTCGTGGGCGCCAACAAGAAGCGCCCCACGCCCCTCACCGACGAGGAAGTGCGCCAGATCATGAACCACCAGGAAGAGACGCAGGAGAAGCCCAAGCCGAAGTACCACTTCGAGAAGGGCGAGAAGATCCGCATCATCGACGGCCCCTTCGCCAACTTCGAAGGCGATGTGGAGGAGATCCACGAAGAGCGCTCCACCATCCGCGTGATGGTGACGGTCTTCGGGCGCTCCACGCCCGTCGAGCTCGACTTCATTCAGGTGGAGAAGCGCTAGCTTCTCCGGTTTGATCCGGCGGACAAGCGGCAATCCTGCCGCCCCGCCCTAAAGGCGGCAGTCGCCGGCATTCGCCGGAATCTCCGCGGAACCAGGAGCGAAACATGGCTAAGAAGATCACCGGCTACATCAAGCTGCAGCTGCCCGCCGGCGAGGCGACCCCGGCTCCGCCGGTCGGCCCCGCGCTGGGCCAGCACGGCGTCAACATCATGGAATTCGTGAAGCAGTTCAACGCGAAGTCCGTGGGTTCGGTGGACAAGGGCACGACCCTGCCTGTCGTCATCACCGTCTACGCCGACCGCAGTTTCAGCTTCATCCTCAAGACCCCGCCCGCCGCCGTCCTCATCAAGAAGAAGATCGGCCTGGACAAGGGCTCCGCGACCCCGAACAAGCAGAAGGTGGCCAAGATCACCCGCAAGCAGGTCGAGGAGATCGCCAAGGTCAAGATGCCCGACCTCACCGCCGGCAGCCTCGAAGCCGCCATGCGCTCCATCGAGGGTTCGGCGAAGTCCATGGGCGTCGAGGTCGTGGACTAAGCGGGTCTGACCGCGACTGGAAAATCGCCCCCTGGACAGGGTCCGGGGGTCTGATAAGCTGGACAGTTCTGGCGTCCCCCCGTCGCGGGGGGAACCCGGCCACCGCGGCCGCACCCGCGGGAGATCCAAGATAGGAGCCACTATGGCGAAAACCGGAAAGAAGTACCGGGCTGCCGCGGCCACGATCGAAGATCGCCCCTACGAGCTGAAGGAAGCCCTCACCGCCATCCACTCCGCGGCCTACGCGAAGTTCGATGAGACGGTGGAGGTCCACATGCGGCTCGGCGTTGACCCCCGCCACGCGGACCAGATGGTTCGCGGCACGATCGTCCTCCCTCACGGGACGGGCAAGAAGATGCGCGTGGCCGTCATCGCCCAGGGCGAGAAGATCAAGGACGCGGAGGCCGCAGGCGCGGAGATCGTGGGAGGGGACGAGCTCGTCGAGAAGATCGCGGGCGGATTCCTCGACTTCGAGGCGCTGGTCGCGACCCCCGACATGATGAAGGGCGTCGGACGCCTGGGTAAGGTGCTGGGCCCCCGCGGCCTCATGCCGAACCCCAAGACGGGCACCGTCACCTTCGATGTGGCCAAGGCCATCAAAGACATCAAGGCCGGCAAGGTCGAGTACCGCGTGGACAAGACGGGCATCGTGCACGCGCCCGTGGGCAAGCTTTCCTTCGGCGTCGAGAAGCTGCAGGAGAACGCCCAGGCGCTCCTGGAGGCCGTCGTCAAGGCCAAGCCCGCCGCGGCGAAGGGCAAGTATGTGAAGGCCGCCCACATGGCCTCCACCATGGGCCCCTCGGTCACCCTCTCCACCGCCAGCATCGAAGCGAAGTGAGGTGAGCGATGGAAAAGACCCTGAAGACCACCGAAATCGCTGACCTGAAGGAGACCTTCTCCGGCGCCACCACCGCAGTGGTCCTGGAGTTCAAGGGCCTCACCGTCGAGAAGGACACCGCCTTCCGCAAGAGCATCCGCGAAGGCAAGGCCTCCTACCGCGTGGGGAAGAACACCTTGATGCGCCTGGCCGCCAAGGACACCGCCCTGGAGAGCCTCTCCGGCTCCTTCAAGGGCAACTCGTCCGTGGCCGTCACCCAGGGCGATGTCGTCGCCCTCGCCAAGGCCCTCAACGGTTTCCTGAAGGACAACCCCGCCGCGACCTTCAAGGCCGGCGTGATGGACGGCAAGCAGATCACGATGAAGGACATTGAAGTGCTGGCGAACCTGCCCAGCCGCAACGAGCTCATCGCCAAGCTGCTCTACCTCATGAAGTACCCGGTCTCCGGCCTCGCGGTCGCCCTCGAAGGCATCCGCAAGCAGAAGGCTGGCGAGTAGCCCCGAACCCAGAACCCTCAACCGAAACGATTAGGAGAACAACATGGCTCTCACCGCTGAGCAGCTCATCACCGAGATCGAGTCCATGACCGTGCTCGACCTCGCCAACCTCGTCAAGGCCCTGGAGGAGCGCTTCGGCGTCTCCGCCGCCGCCATGGCCGTCGCCGCCCCCGCCGGTGGTGGCGCCGCCGCCGCGACCGAGGAGCAGACCGAGTTCAATGTCGAGCTCACCGATGGTGGCGCGAACAAGCTGAATGTCATCAAGGCGATCCGCGAGGTCGTCGCCGGTCTGGGCCTCAAGGAGGCGAAGGACCTGGTGGATGGCGCCCCCAAGATGGTCAAGGAAGGCGTGTCCAAGGAAGAGGCCGGCAAGATCAAGGAAAAGCTCGAGGCCGCCGGCGCCAAGGTCACCCTCAAGTAGTTTCATTCACAGCAATAGCGCCAAGCGCGAGCGGCAGGGCCGTTCAGCGCTTGGCGCCGTTGCCGCGAAAGTGGTATGTTTGTTCCTTGCGCCTGGCTCCGGCCTGGCGCATTCTGACCGCCGCTACGAAGGGCCCCGGTTGCTCACTTCCCGCACCGACATGCAGTTCCGGGCTGGCTGCCCCCGCGTCGTGAAAAACGCGCTGGAGGCTGTCGGCCATCGGCCTGTTCCCAGCCTGATCTAAGCGCGAGTTCCCCGGGCCGCTTCGTCCCGGGGCCTTCCTGTCCCTGTTGAAAAGCAAGACGCAAGTTCCACCCTGGAGCGGACCATGAGCGTGCAGCAGAACATCTACCGCCAGCGCCACGACTTCGCGGAGATCCCGTCCCTGGTGCCGATCCCGAACCTGATCGACATCCAGAAGCGCAGCTACGACGAGTTCCTCCAGATGAACCTGCTCCACGAGGAGCGGGAAGGTCGTGGCCTCAAGTCGGTCTTTGAGGGCATGTTCCCCGTGCACAATGGGAAGAACCTCGATGGCTCCGACGCCACCCTCCAGGTGGAGTTCATTGACTACACCGTGGGCCACTGGGCCTGCAAGTGCGAGAAGCTCCAGGGCCTCGAGCACCTGCGCACCACCTGCTCGTCCTGCGGCCACCACATCGTGTCCGAGCACCCGAAGGATCCGAGCGTGGACTGCCCCAAGTGCGGCACGCGGAACAAGAACAAGGCCCAGATCTGCGATGTGTGCCAGGACCCCGTCGGCATGAAGCAGAAGATGAGCATGGAGGAGTGCGTCGAGCGTGGCCAGACCATGGCCGCTCCGCTCAAGATCCGCGTGCGCCTCAACCAGTTCGAGAAGGACGACAAGGGCAACCGCCGGTTCAAGCAGAGCCAGGAGTCGGAAGTCTACTTCGGCGACCTGCCGATCATGACCGACCGCGGCACCTTCATCATCAACGGCACCGAGCGCGTCATCGTCTCCCAGATGCACCGCAGCCCCGGCGTCTTCTTCTCCATCGCGCCGGACAAGAGCCTCTACAGCGCGCAGATCATCCCTTACCGCGGTTCCTGGATCGAGTTCGAGCTGGACACCAAGGGCCTGCTCTACGCGCGCATTGACCGCAAGCGCAAGTTCCTCGGCGCTACCTTTATGCGCGCCCTCGGACTCTTCGACGAAAGCCTGGGCGACAACGCCGCCATGCTGTCGAAGTTCTACGCGCCCGCCGCCTTCCACCTGAAGAAGGGCAAGCTCTTCACGGCTCCCGGCGAGCACCTCGTCGGCCGCAAGCCCGAGGAAGACATCAAGGACCCCAAGAGCAAGGAAGTGATCGCCAAGGCCGGTCGCGCCCTCTCCCGCCGCGTGGTGGAGCAGCTCGTCAAGGCCGGCGTGAAGGATCTTCCCGCCGAGCGCGAGATGCTCGAAGGCGCCGTCCTGCTCGAGGATGTGGTGAACCTGGCCACGGGCGAAGTGCTGCGCGAGGCCAACGAGGCCTTCCTCGCCACCGACCTCGAGATGCTGCTCGCGAACAACATCGAGAACTTCGTCGTCTGCTTCCCCGATGGCGACGCTACCGGCAAGGTCTTCAGCGAGACGCTCGCCAAGGACCACACCGAGGATTCCGAAGAGGCCGCCAAGGAGCTCTTCCGCAAGATCCGTCCGGGCGAGCCCGCCACGCTGGAATCCAGCAAGAAGCTGCTCCACGGCATGTTCTTCGACGCGCAGAAGTACGACCTCTCCAAGGTCGGCCGCCACAAGATCAACGCCAAGCTGGCCATGGCGACGGACCTGGATGTCCGCACGCTGGACGCCAACGACTTCATCCAGACCGTGAGCTACCTGCTCCGCTTGAAGAAGTACGACACGACCCGCCAGGACTTCCGCGAGGTCGCGCCCGTCCGCGCCGACGACATTGACCACTTGGGCAACCGCCGCGTCCGCAGCGTCGGCGAGCTGCTGGAGAACTCCTTCCGCGTGGGCCTCGTCCGCGTGCAGCGCGCCATCAAGGAGAAGTTCTCCATGGCCCAGGACCCGAACAACCCGGTCCAGGCCCACGACCTCATCAACTCCAAGCCGGTGATCGCCTCCATCAAGGAGTTCTTCGGGTCCAGCCAGCTCTCGCAGTTCATGGACCAGACGAATCCGCTGTCCGAGATCACCCACAAGCGCCGCCTCTCGGCCCTTGGACCGGGCGGCCTCAGCCGCGACCGCGCGGGCTTCGAAGTGCGAGATGTGCACACCTCCCACTACGGCCGCATCTGCCCCATCGAGACGCCTGAAGGCCCGAACATCGGCCTCATCAGCTCGCTGTCCTGCTACGCGCGCATCAACGAGTTCGGCTTCATCGAATCGCCCTACCTCAAGGTCGAGGCCGGCAAGGTCGTGCAGTTCGCCCGCATCACGAGCGTGGGCGATGTGAAGCTGGATGACATTACGGCCGTCAACGCCAAGACCGGCAACGCCCTCGCCGCCGCCGATCAGAAGGCGCTCACCAGCCCCTACCAGCAAGTCGTGCCCCTCGCCGGGCTCGAAGCGCTGAACAAGAAGCTGGAGAAGGCGGGCAAGCGCCCCGCCAAGTTCGAGATCCACGCTTTCTATCTCTCCGCGTGGGAAGAGGACGAGCACATCATCGCCCAGGCCAATGTGAACCTGGACGAGAAGGGCCAGATCCACGACGAGTTCGTCACCGCCCGTCACGCGGGCGAAACGAAGATCGTCGAGCGCGGCGATGTGACGCTCATGGATGTGAGCCCCAAGCAGGTGGTGTCCGTGGCCGCCTCGCTCATTCCCTTCCTTGAGAACGACGACGCGAACCGAGCGCTGATGGGCGCGAACATGCAGCGCCAGGCCGTGCCGCTCATCCGCACCGAGGCCCCCATCGTGGGCACCGGCATGGAGTATGTGGCCGCCAAGGATTCCGGCGCCTGCGTGGTCTGCCGCCGCGCCGGCATCGTCGAGACGGTGGACGCGAACCGCATCGTCGTCCGCGTCGAGGACGATCCCGAGACCGAAGGCGAAGAGAGCGGGGTGGACATCTACACGCTCGTGAAGTTCGCGCGCTCCAACCAGAACACCTGCCTCAACCAGCGCCCGCTGGTGAAGAAGGGCGAGTATGTGTCCATGGGCCAGATCCTCGCGGACGGCCCGTGCACGGACCATGGCGAGCTGGCCCTCGGCCGCAACCTCGTCGTCGCCTACATGCCCTGGCGCGGCTACAACTTCGAAGACGCGATCCTGATCAGCGAGCGCGTCGTGAAGGAAGACCTCTACACCACGATCCACATCGAGGAGTTCGAGGTCCACGCCCGCGACACCAAGCTCGGTCCTGAAGAGATCACCCGCGACATCCCCCAGGTGCGCGAGGAAGCCCTCCGCAACCTGGATGACAGCGGCATCATCCGCATCGGCGCCACCGTGCGCCACGGCGACATCCTCGTGGGCAAGGTCACGCCCAAGGGCGAGACCATCCTCAGCCCTGAGGAGAAGCTGCTCCGCGCCATCTTCGGCGAGAAGGCCAGCGATGTGAAGGACGCCTCTCTCACCGTGCCTCCGGGCATCGAGGGCACCGTGGTGGATGTGAAGGTCTTCACCCGCAAGGGCCAGGAGAAGGACCTCCGCACCCAGGAGATCGAGAAGGAGCAGATCGCCAAGTGGGAGAAGGATCTCTCCGACGAGCAGCGCATCGTCCGCGCCGAGGCCAAGAAGAAGATCATCGGCCTGCTGAAGGGCAAGGAGCTCTCCGAGAACCTGAACGACGGCAAGGGCAAGGAGCTGCTCGGCAAGGGCAAGAAGCTCACCCAGAACATGCTGGAGGCGGTGCCCTACGACCGCTTCCGCCAGGTGAGCGTCGTCGCCGGCAAGCAGCGCATCGAGAAGGACATCGTGGACATCCTCGACAAGACCGAGAGCCAGCTCAAGGTCCTGCGCGACATCCTGAACGAGCGCATCGAGCGCCTCACCAAGGGCGACGAGCTCATGCCCGGCGTGCTCAAGACCGTGAAGGCCTATGTGGCCGTGAAGCGCAAGCTGCAGGTCGGCGACAAGATGGCCGGCCGCCACGGCAACAAGGGCGTCGTGAGCCGCCTGCTCCCGGCGGAGGACATGCCCTACCTGCCGGACGGCACCCCCGTGGACATCGTGCTGAACCCCCTCGGCGTGCCTTCCCGTATGAACATCGGCCAGGTGCTCGAGTGCCACCTGGGCTGGGCCGGCAAGGTCCTGGGCGTCCACTTCGCGACCCCGGTCTTCGACGGCGCCCGCGAGCACCACATCAAGGATCAGCTCAAGAAGGCCCACCAGAAGAGCCCGCTGGGCCCCGACGAGAGCGGCAAGGTCAAGCTCTTCGACGGCATGACCGGCGAGGCCTTCGAGCAGCCCGTCGTGGTCGGCTGCGTCTACATGCTCAAGCTGCACCACCTCGTGGACAACAAGATCCACGCCCGGAGCATTGGACCCTACAGCCTCATCACGCAGCAGCCGTTGGGCGGCAAGGCCCAGTTCGGCGGCCAGCGCTTCGGCGAAATGGAAGTGTGGGCGCTGGAAGCCTACGGCGCCAGCCATGTCCTGCAGGAGCTCCTGACCTACAAGTCGGACGACATGCACGGCCGCACCCACATCTACCAGGCCATCATCAAGGGCGAGCCCATCAAGGATCCGGGTCTGCCCGAGAGCTTCAATGTGGTCCGCAAGGAACTCAACGCGCTCTGCATCGAGGTCGAGATGCTCACCCGCGAGCATCTGGATCCCGGCGCGGCGGAGGAGGAGCCCGCCTCCTTCTCCATCGAAGGCTAGGCGCGGCCCGACTCCTGAAGCGATAGACGCAGCGAATGAACCTGATTGAGAAGCGAGGCACCATGTTCCCCGAACAGCAGAACATCAACGCCTATGAGTGCATCCGCGTCACCCTGGCCAGCCCGGATGTGATCCGGTCCTGGTCCCGGGGCGAGGTGACGAAGCCCGAGACGATCAACTACCGCAGCCTGAAGCCCGAGCGCGATGGCCTCTTCTGCGCCCGGATCTTCGGCCCCGTCAACGACTGGGAATGCCTCTGCGGCAAGTACAAGCGCCAGAAGTTCAAAGGCGTGATCTGCGACAAGTGCGGCGTGGAAGTGACGAAGAAGAGCGTCCGCCGCGAACGCATGGGCCACATCCAGCTGGCGAGCCCCGTCAGCCATGTGTGGTTCTTCAAGGGCGTGCCCAGCCGCATCGGCTACCTGCTGGACATCCCCCTCAAGGACCTGGAGCGTGTGCTCTACTTCGAGGCCTACACCGTCACCGAGCCCGGCGCGACCCAGCTCAAGCTCGGCGAGATTCTCGGCGAGGACAAGTACCGGGAGTACAAGCAGCAGTTCGGCGAGACTTCCTTCAAGGCCCAGATGGGAGCTGAAGGCATCAAGGAACTCCTCAAGCAGGTGGATGTGGAGGCGCTCTCCATCGAGCTCCGCGACGCCATGAAGAAGGAGACCTCCAGCCAGAAGAAGACGAAGATCGCCAAGCGCCTCAAGGTCGCCGAGGCCTTCGTCCGTTCCGGCAACAAGACCGAGTGGATGATCCTCGATGTGGTGCCCGTGCTGCCCCCTGAGCTGCGCCCCCTGGTGCCCCTCGACGGCGGCCGCTTCGCCACCTCGGACTTGAACGACCTGTACCGCCGCGTCATCAACCGCAACAACCGCCTCAAGAAGCTCCTGGAGCTGAAGGCCCCCGATGTCATCGTGCGCAACGAGAAGCGCATGCTGCAGGAGGCCGTGGACGCCCTTTTCGAGAACGGCAAGCGCGGCCGCCTCCTCCGCGGCGTCAGCAACCGCCCGCTCAAGTCCCTCTCCGACGCCCTCAAGGGCAAGCAGGGCCGCTTCCGCCAGAACCTGCTCGGCAAGCGCGTGGACTACTCCGGCCGTTCCGTCATCGTGGTGGGCCCCGAGCTGAAGCTCAGCCAGTGCGGCCTGCCCAAGAAGATGGCCCTGGAGCTCTTCAAGCCCTTCATCTTCAACCGCCTCGAGCACAAGGGCTTCGCCGCGACCATCCGCCAGGCGAAGGAGATGGTCGAAGAAGGCCGCCCAGAGGTGTGGGATGTGCTCGAAGAGTGCATCAAGAACCATCCCGTGCTGCTGAACCGCGCGCCGACTCTGCACCGCCTCGGCATCCAGGCCTTCCAGCCCGTCCTCGTCGAAGGCAAGGCCATCCGCCTGCATCCCCTCGTCTGCACCGCCTTCAACGCGGACTTCGACGGCGACCAGATGGCCGTGCATGTGCCCCTCAGCCCCATGGCCCAGATCGAGGCCAAGGTGCTGATGATGTCCACGCAGAACATCCTCAACCCCGCCAACGGCAAGCCCAATGTGGTGCCCAGCCAGGACATCGTCCTCGGCGCCTACTACCTCACGAAGAAGCGCTCGAACCGCAAGGGCGAGGGCATGACCTTCGCCAGCATGGACGAGGTCATCTCCGCCCATGGCGCGGGTGTCGTGGACACCCACGCCGTCATCAAGCTCCGCTACACCGGCGAGCTGGTGGACACCGAGGCGTGGCACGCCAAGGACCCCAAGAAGAACTCCGAGCAGGAAGTCTTCGAGTGCCCCGCGCAGGACGCGAAGGGCGAGATCCTCACCACCACCGTCGGCCGCGTGATCTTCAACCGCGCGCTTCCCGACGCGGTGCCCTTCGTCAACGGCGTCATCAAGAAGGAGGGCCTGCTCTCCCTCGTGGTCCGCGCCTACAAGACCAAGGGGCCTGAGGTGACCATCCAGATGCTGGACGCCATGAAGGACACCGGCTTCCAGTGGGCCATGCGCGCGGGCGTCTCCGTGGGCATTGACGACCTCGTCGTGCCCAAGTCCAAGCAGAAGCTCATTGACCAGGCCTCCGAGGATGTGCGCGGCATCGAGCGCGAATCCTACGAGGGCCGCCTGGACGCGGCGACGCGCTACAACCGCATCCTCGAAGTCTGGGGCAAGACCGCCGACCAGGTCGCCCTGGACATGATGAAGACGCTCGAGAAGAAGAACGAGGAGGACAAGTACCTCAACTCGATCTTCATCATGGCCGACTCCGGCGCCCGCGGCTCCAAGACGCAGATCCGCCAGGTGGCGGGCATGCGCGGCCTCATGGCCAAGCCCTCCGGCGACATCATCGAGACGCCCATCAAGTCGAACTTCAAGGAAGGCCTCTCGGTGCTCGAGTACTTCGTGTCCACCCACGGCGCCCGCAAGGGTCTCGCGGACACGGCGCTCAAGACCGCCGACTCCGGCTACCTCACCCGCAAGCTCGTGGATGTGGCGCAGGATGTCATCGTCAACGAGGATGATTGCGGCACGCTGGACGGCATCGAAGTCGCCGCCATCGTCAACAGCGACGGCACCATCCGCGCCCGCCTCCGCGACCGCGTCATGGGCCGCGTGGCGCTCGAGGATGTGAAGGATCCCTACTCCAAGGAGATGCTCGCCGCCTCCGGCACCCTCATCAGCGAAGAGCTTGGTTTCAAGATCGAGACCAGCGGCGTGGCGAGCGTCAAGATCCGCTCCGTCCTCACCTGCGAAGCCCGCCGCGGCGTCTGCGCCAAGTGCTACGGCCTGAACCTGTCCTCGGGCCGCCCCGTGGACCTCGGCGAGGCGGTCGGCGTCATCGCCGCTCAAAGCATCGGCGAGCCCGGCACCCAGCTCACCATGCGTACCTTCCATGTGGGCGGCGCCGCCTCCCGCGCCACCGAGAAGAGCACCCACGAGGCCCAGATCGCCGGCGTCGTGAAGTTCGAGGGACTGGAAGGCAAGACCGTCAAGAACCGCAAGCACGAGACCGTCTCCCTCACCCGCAACGGCTACCTGCTGGTGACGGACGCGGATGGCAACGAGCGCGAGCGCTACAAGATCACTTCCGGCGCGGTGCTCCGCGTCAAGGATGGCGAGAAAGTGGAGCCCCGCACCCTGCTGGCCGAGTGGGATCCCTACAACGATGTGGTGCTCGCCGAAGTGGCCGGCGCCGCGGACTTCAAGGAGTTCGAGCTCAATGTGAGCTACCAGGAGGAGAAGGACCCCATCAGCGGCAACTTCCGCAAGAAGGTCATTGATCCCACCGACGACAAGATCCACCCGCACATCAACATCAAGGGCGACAACCACAAGGTCCTCAAGCGCTACAACATCCCCACCGGCGCCTATGTGGAAGTGGAAGAGGGCCAGGAACTCCAGCCCGGCGATGTGCTCGCCAAGACCCCGCGCCAGCAGGCCAAGACCAGCGACATCACGGGCGGCCTGCCGCGCGTGACCGAGCTCTTCGAAGGCCGCCGTCCCAAGGACCCGGCGATCATCACCGAAGTCACCGGCGTGGCCAAGTACGGCAACCGCGTGCGCGGCAGCCAGAAGGTCGTCATCGAATCCGCTGATGGCCAGGAGAAGAAGGAGTACCTCATCCCCCGCGGCAAGCACATCCTCGTCCAGGACGGCGATGAGATCCGCGCGGGCGAGAAGCTCACCGAAGGCGCGGTGTCGCCCCACGACCTGCTCAAGGTCCAGGGCGAGAAGGCCCTCCAGGCCTTCCTCGTCAACGAGGTGCAGGAGGTCTACCGCGCCCAGGGCGTGACCATCAACGACAAGCACATCGAGACGATCATCCGCCAGATGATGCGCTGGGTCATGGTCACCGAGGTCGGGGACACCCCGCTAATCGTCGAGGAGAAGATCGACAAGTACCGCTTCAAGGAGATCAACGAGGCCACCCTCGGCCAGAACGGCCAGCCCGCGTCCTGCGAGCCTTTGCTGCTCGGCATCACCAAGGCCGCGCTGACCTCCGAGAGCTTCATCTCGGCCGCCAGCTTCCAGGAGACCACCCGCGTCCTCACCGAGGCCGCCCTGGAAGGCCGCGTGGACTACCTGCGCGGGCTCAAGGAGAATGTCATCCTCGGCCGCCTGATCCCCGCCGGCAGCGGCACCGCTGCCTACCGCAACATCGAGATCGAAGAAGGCCAGTACCCCGAAGTCCAGCCCGCCATGTTCGGCCTCGACTCCGACATTGACGACGAGTACAGCCGCCTCGCCGCCCATGTCGAAGAGATGCACGGCCTCAACGAGATTGACGGCGAAGACCTGTAAGGCTTCCAGACCTAAACAAAAGGGCCCGCGCGAGCGGGCCTTTTTGTCGCGATCGGATGGAAAAGAGAAGCGCCGCCATCTGGCGGCGCTTCTCTCATGGGATCAAGGGCGGTCTGCCGACGATTATTCGCCGGATGGGGCGGCTTCGACCAGCAGGGCTTTGCGGCTCAGCTTGATCTTGCCGTTCTTCTCATCCACGCCGATGACCTTGACCATGATCTCCTGGCCTTCGCTGACTTCGTCGCTGGGGCTCTTGACGCGGTGGGGCGCCATCTCGGAGACATGGAGCAGGCCGTCGAGGCCGGGGAGGATGGTCACGAAGGCGCCGAATTCGACGACCTTGGCCACCTTGCCCATGTAGGTCTTGCCAACTTCGGCGGTCTGGATGAGGTCGCCGATCATCTTGAGGGCGATGGCGAGCTTCTCCTTGGTGGGGCCTGCGACCTGGCAGAGGCCGTTGTCGTCAATGTTCACGGAGCAGCCCGAGGCGTCAATGATGCCGCGGATGGTCGCGCCGCCCTTGCCGATGACATCGCGGATCTTCTCTTTGGGGAGCTGCAGGCTGTGCATCTGCGGCGCGTTGCCGGCGAACTCGGCGCGCGGCGCGGCGAGGGTCTGGCCCATCTGCTCCAGCAGGTGCAGGCGGCCGGCCTTGGCCTGGTCCAGCGCCTTGGTGAGGATGTCGGTGGTGATGCCGCCGATCTTGATGTCCATCTGGAGGGCGGTGATGCCGTTCACGGTGCCGGCGACCTTGAAGTCCATGTCGCCATAGTGGTCTTCCTGGCCGGCGATGTCGGAGAGGACGACGAACTTCTCGCCATCGGACACGAGGCCCATGGCCACGCCAGCCACGGGGGCCTTGAGCTTGATGCCCGCGTCCATCAGCGACAGCGTGCCGCCGCAGATCGTCGCCATGGACGAGGAGCCGTTGCTCTCGGTGATGTCGGAGACGACGCGCACCGTGTAGGGGTTCTCTTCATCCGAAGGCATGACGGCGGCGATCGCGCGCTCGGCGAGCATGCCATGACCCATCTCGCGGCGGCCGGGGCCGCGGTTCGGCTTGCACTCGCCCACGGAGTAGCCGGGGAAGTTGTAGTGGAGGTAGAACTTCTTTTTGTACTCCTCCTCCAGCCCGTCAATGATCTGGATGTCGTCCAGCGTGCCGAGGGTGGTGGTCACCATGGCCTGAGTCTCGCCGCGGGTGAAGAGCGCGGAACCGTGCGCGCCGGGCAGGAAGCCGACCTCGATGTTGAGGGGGCGGATCTGGTCGAACTTGCGGCCGTCCAGGCGGGCGCCCTGCTTGAGGATGGCGTTGCGGAAGAGCGTTTCCTTGAGGAGGTCGAAGCAGGCCTTCACCTCGCCCTTGAGCTCGGGCTTCTCGGCGGTGAGATCGGCGACCACTTCCTTCTTGAGGAGGTCGAGAGTCTTGTAGCTCTCGATCTTCACCTTCATGGTCAGCGCGGCCATGAGCTTCTCGGCGTACTTGGCGGCGATGGCGTCGTAGATCGCCTGGTCGCGCTCCGCCTTCACGGGCACGAGCTTAGCCTTGCCGACTTTGGCGCGCAGATCCTCCTGGAGCTTCACGAGCTTCTTGACTTGATCGTGGCCGAAGGCGAGGGCCTTCACCATGTCGGCTTCGTTCACTTCCTTCGCGCCGCACTCCACCATCACGAGCGCGTCCGAGGTGCCGGCGACGAGCAGGTCCAGATCGCTTTCCACGCGCTGGGCGGTGGTGGGGTTCACGACGAAGGCGCCGTTCACGCGGCCGACGCGGACGCCGCCGACGGGGTTGGGGAAGGGGATCTCGCTGATGGTGAGCGCCGCGGAAGCCGCCACCATGGCGAGGATCTCAGGGGCGTGCTCGCCGTCGTAGCTGATGACCTGCGCGGTGATCATCGTGTCGTCGTTGTAGCCCTCCTCGAAGAGCGGGCGCAAGGGGCGGTCAATGAGGCGCGAGGTGAGCGTCTCTTTCAGCGTGGGGCGGCCTTCGCGTTTGAACCAGCCGCCAGGGATCTTGCCGGCCGCGAAGACGCTTTCCCGGTAGTCCACGGTGAGGGGGAAGAAATCGATGCCTTCGCGCGGGGCGGCGTGGCACGCGGCCACGAGCACCATGGTGCCGCCCTGGCGGGCGATGACGGCGCCGTGGGCCTGCTTGGCGATGCGGCCGGTCTCCAAGGAGATGGGCGCGCCGCCCAGGTCGAGGCTGACGGTGGTGGGGGTGAAAGTGAGAGCGTTCATGGGTCTCCTGGGCCAATGGCCCGGACTTCTGGGGCACGCCCGCCCCTGGGGCCCCCAAGCGATCCCTCCATGAAACCCGTCGCCGAAGGATTGGAAGAGGCGAAGTGGGCTTCCTGCAGAGGTCGCCGCCGACGAGGGGGAAAAGCCGGTCACATCAATCATAACAGGCCGGGGCGCTGGCCCGTTAAACTGAAAGCCCTGCTCTTGCGGGGTCTTCCTACTGTGACGCCGATGATCCTTCGCAAAGAATACTGGTTCGAATCCGCCCACTTCATCTACAACCATCCGGGGAAGTGCCGGAACTTGCACGGGCACAGCTACAAGCTGTTCGTGTCCATCGAGGGCGCGCCGGAGGCGGAGACGGGGATGATCATTGATTTCGACGACCTGTCGAAGGTCGTGAACGAGAAGGTCATCGCCAAGCTGGACCACCGCTTCCTCAACGACCTGATCCCGCTTTCGACGGCGGAGAACATCTCCATCTGGATCTGGGAGCAGTTGAAGCCCGCGTTGCCCGCGCTGTGCCAGATCGAGGTCTTCGAGACCACGGACAATTGCGTCATCTACCGGGGAGCCTGACATGAAGCGCCTTCTCGTCCCCGCGTCCCTGTTGCTGCTCACGGGCTGCGCGGCCTTCGATCCCACGGCGGCGCTGCGGGCCGCGGCGCAGCAGCTGAAGTTCAGCCTGGACAAGGTGAGCCCGCGCGTCGAGCTCGCCTTTCCGCTGGATCAGAGCCGCCTCGTGCTGGACATGGATCTGGGCGTCCAGAACGACAGCTCCCAGGGCTTCCGCACCCGCGCGGTGGGCGGGAATCTGAATCTCGCCACCGGCGGCGGCAGCCACGGGCTCGGCGTGGTCGCTTTCCCGGAAGGCATGGCTATCGCCGCGAAGGGCCGCAGCACGCTGCATGCCCAGGTCGGGCTTTCCTACGCGCAGATCAAGGACGCCTGGGGTCCCATCAAGGCCGCGGCGCTGGAGCATCAGGCGGCCACCTGGTCCCTGGATGGCACGGCCCATGTGGATGTGCTCGGCTTCGATGTGGCGCTGCCCTTCCGCACGAGCAAGGGCACGGGCAGGTGATCCGCGCCGTCGTCTTCGACCTCTGGAACACGCTCGCGTTCAGCCCCGGGGGCAGCCCCTTCCAGCGGGCGAAGGCGGCGCTGAGGGCGGATCAGATCGAGGCCTTCGCGGCGTTCCAGCGGGATGCGATGACGCGGGTCTACCTGGATCGCGCGGCGTGCTTCACGGCGTGGCGCGAGCGGCTCGCCTTGGATGAGGCTCAGGAAGCCCAGATCGGCGCGGCCTTCGAAGCCGCCGAGGCCGAGGCCCAACTCTTTCCCGAAGCCGAAGAAGCGCTTGTGGCGACGCGCGCCCACGCGCGGCTCGCCCTCCTCTCCAACACCCAGAGCTTCGATCTCGGCTTGCTGGAGCGCCTCGGAATTTCTGAAGCCATCCGCGTGCGCGGCCTCAGCGCGGAGTTGGGCGCGGCGAAGCCGGAGGAAGGCGCGTTCGACGCGCTGGCGAAGAAGCTGGGCCTCTTCCCCGGCAACCTCGCCATGGTGGGCGATAGCTGGAGCGACGACATCGAAGGCGCGCTGGCCGCGGGCTGGACGGCCATCTGGATCAACCGTGCGGGCAAGGCGCGCCCGGACCACGATCCCGACGCGGAGCTGGTGGAGCTGGGCGACCTGCGCCAGGTGCCGGAAGTCATTGAGCGCCTCCAAGCGGGCTATCGCTGCAGCACCTGTCTGGGGTGATCTAACGGGCGGCCGTTTTGGCTTCGGTCACTTCGAGCTTCACGGCGTGCCGAGCTTGGGCCGGATCCGGGATCCACGCGAGGTTCGCGCCGAGGAGGCTCGCGAGGTCCGCGATGCCGCCCCTGGCTTCCGTCTGGAGCGCGTCGAGATCGTCCGGGTGCGTTCGCAGCGCCACGGTGGCGCCTTCGAGCTTCGTTCCGAGCCGCACCACTTCCCGGTAGACCCGCAGCAGGACGGTCTCCGGGCTCGGAATGCGGCCCGCGCCGCCGCAGGCGGGGCAGGCTTGGGTGAGCATGCGTTCCAGGCTCGGTCCGGTGCGCTTGCGGGTCATCTCCACGAGTCCGAATTCGGAGATGCCCGTGGCGCGGGCGTGGTTGCGGTCGCGCTTCAATTCTTCTTGGAGCTTCGAGAGCACGGCCTCGCGGTGCTCGGGCACGAGCATGTCAATGAAGTCCACGACGACGATGCCGCCCAGGTTCCGCAGGCGCAGCTGGCGGATGATCTCGGGGATCGCCTCCAGGTTCGCGTGGTAGACGGTCTCTTCGAGATCCTTCTTGCCGACGAATTTGCCGGTGTTCACATCCACGCTCACCAGCGCCTCGGTCTG
Organism: uncultured Solibacteraceae bacterium; assembly: GCA_964472275.1. Taxonomy (GTDB): domain Bacteria; phylum Acidobacteriota; class Holophagae; order Holophagales; family Holophagaceae; genus JAFDVN01. Next base: position 57,772 of record CAYYJN010000001.1, on the reverse strand, counting down.
GTTGAGGACGATGGAGCCGCCGTGCTTGAGGAAGACCTTCGGGTGCCGCGCGGCCTCGATCTCCGCCTCGATGCCGAAGGCGTCGAAGATCGGAATGTCCGAAGTGAAGTGGCGGACGCGATCCACCCAATCGGGGTGGAGCTTCTCGATGAAGGCGACGACTTCCGCGTGCACGGCGGGGTCGTCCACCCAGAAGCTGGCGACCTCTTCGCGGAAGATGTCGCGCATCACCTTCTGCAGCAGGCGCAAGTCCTGCCACACGAGGGCCTGCACGGGCGTCTTCGCGGCGGTGGCCTGCACTTCGGCCCACATCTGGCGCAGCAGGGCCACATCGCCAAGGAGATCCTCGTCCTTCTCGCCGATGGCGGCCGTGCGGACGATGAAGCCCTCGCCGGGCAGCGAGTGGGACTTGATGAGGGCGCGCAGGCGCTCGCGCTCTTCGGGGTCCGTGATCTTGCGGCTGATGCCAATGTGGTCAATGCCCGGCATGAAGACGAGGAAGCGGCCCGGGAAGCTCAAGTGGCGCGAGAGCCGCGGCCCCTTGGTGCCGATGGGGTCCTTCACCACCTGCACCAGCACCTCGTCCCCTTCGCGCACCTTGGGCAGGGGCGCGGGCGGCGGCGGGAGATCCTCGACCTCGTCGCCTTCCCCGCTGTCGGCGCTCTCAGCGCTTTCCGCCGCGTCATCCGGCCCCAGTCCGGCCGCGGCGAGGCGCTGGCTCACCGGGTCGTCCAGGTAGAGGAAGCCGTCCTTCGGTCCGCCGATGGCGACGAAGGCGCTTTGCATGCCGGGCAGGATCTTGGCGACGCGGCCCTTGTAGACATCGCCGACTTGGCTCTTGCTGCGGGTGCGCTCGATGAACAGTTCGCAGAGCTGTCCGTTCTCAAGGAGCGCGATGCGGGTTTCAAGCGGGGTCGCGTTGACCACCAACGACTTGCGGACATCCATGGCTTACCTCTCGTCGAACCCTGGCGGAGGCGGCGCGTCGGCCGCATCCCCTCGTCTCCCGGGCCATGCCAGGCCGGGGAGACCACTGAAGCATTCTGTCAGGCTTGACGAGCGTTCGTGTCACGCCTTGCCGAAGGCGTCCTCGCACAGCGGCGTCCGTTCTTGGATGCGCCGTTCGGTGACGCGGTTCCGCTCATCCACAAAGACGACCTTGGGGTGGACCGTCTCGGCCTCCTCGGTGGTCATCCAGCCGTAGTTGGCGATGATGACGAGGTCGCCCTTGGTGACCAGGTGCGCGGCGGCGCCGTTGATGCCGATCTCGCCCGAGCCCGGCGTGCCCGGGATCACATAGGTGGAGATGCGGGCGCCGTTGGTCACATCGTAGATGTCCACTTTCTCGTTTTCGAGGAAGCCCGCGGCCTCGATGAGGAGGGGATCAATCGTGATGGAGCCCACATAGTCCACATCCGCCCGGGTGACGACGGCCCGGTGGATCTTGCCAAGCAGGAAATGGCGCATCATCTGGCACCTCCGGTCCAGGCTCCAGGTCGGAGTCCCGGCCAACGGTCAAGAATACCGCAGGTGGGCGGTCTCAGTTGAAGAGCACGATGTGGAGGTTCAGCCCCACGCGGGGCAGCGGCACCGGCGGCGGCGCGGCGGGGAAGCGCATCACATCGTCCAGGTCCGCCTGGAAGCCCACATCGCGCACCCGGCGCAGGATCCAGCGGCCATCGAGGAGCACATAGCAGCGCGACGGGTCATTGGGGACCACGGCCACATAGCGCGGACCCTGCCGTGCGCCCCACCAGGGGTCCATCCAGGGCGGGCAGCGGTGCTCGTGGCGGGGATGGTCGAAGTCCCAGTCGCGATCCTCGCCCTGCTCGTCCTCGTCGTGGTGCTTGGCCCAATGGCGCCACTCCTTTTCACGCTCTTTCCGTTCGTGCTTCCAGGCCTTGTCGCCGCGCTTGCCGTGGTCGTCATCGTCGTCGAGGCGGACGAGGGCGGGCGGTTCGGGAAGCGTCGCGGGGAGGGCCGAAGGGGCGAGGAGCAGGATCAGCGGATTGACCATGACGATCTCCTAGTTGAAAAGCACCACATGCAGATCCACGCCCACATGGGGCAAGGGCACGGGTGGTGGCGCGATGGGCAGGCGGAGCGCGTCGCCGACTTCGGCCTGGACGCTGGCCGTGAAGCCCTTGCGGAGCTCCCACTGGCCATCAATGAGGAACCAGGCGCGGTCGCGGTAGCGGGGATCAATCGCCACATAGGGATGCTCAGGCACGCGACGCCCGAACTTCTTGGCGAGGCCCGGCGGCAAGCCGCCCTTCTTGGCGAGACCCGGAGGCACGAAATCGCCGTTCTGGTGAGGGTTGCCGTGGCCGTGACCGTTGCCATGGCCCTGGGGCGCCGGGAAGAGCGTCAAGGCGGCGGAAAGCAGGATGGGGAGCATGGGACCTCCAGGGAAGTCAGTCGCCGTGGTTGGGGCTGAGGCTCACATTCAGGCCCGCCTCGCTTGCGGAAGGGGCCAGCACCACATTGTCAATGAGGCGGGTGGCGCCCACATAGGCCGCCACGCACAGCGCCGCCGTGCGGTCCACCGGACCTTGGATTGGCTCCAGGGTCTGGGCGTCCACCAGCTCAAGGTATTGCAGTCGGTCCGCGCCCGCCATGGCCTCCCTGGCCCGTGAGAGGATCCGGCCCGGTTGGCGCTCGCCGTGGCGGAATGCCTCCTCCGCGGCGAAAAGCCCCTGGCTGAGGCAGCGGGCGCGTTCCCGCTCGTCAGGAGCCAAGTAGCTGTTGCGGCTGCTCATGGCGAGACCGTCCTCCTCGCGGATGGTGGGGATGACCACCACATCCACGGGGAGATTCAAGTCCCGTACCATTCGCCGCACCACGACGGTCTGCTGGAAATCCTTCTGACCGAAAAAGGCCAGATCAGGCTGGACCATGGCGAAGAGCTTGGCCACCACCGTCGCCACGCCCCGGAAGTGGCCCGGGCGGAAGGCGCCGCAGAGCGGCTCCGCCAGACGGCCCGGCTCCACATGGGTCTGGAAGCCCGTGGGGTACATTTCCGAGACTTCCGGCAGGAAGAGCACATCGGCTCCAGCCTCCAGGCACAGGGCCTGGTCCCGCTCTAGGTCGCGGGGGTATTTGGCGAAATCCTCGTTAGGGGCGAACTGAGTGGGGTTCACGAAGATCGAAACCACCGTCACATCGCAGCGGGAGGCGCCTTGCCGCACTAGGGCGGCGTGCCCTTCGTGCAAGTAGCCCATGGTGGGGACGAAACCGATCCGCTTGCCCTCGTTCCAGAGGGGCTTCAGGAGGGCGCGGAGGTCCGCGACGCTCCGCACGAGACGCATGGCCAAACAGGTACCTCGGGACTACCGGCGACGGCCGGGTTGCCAGGATGCCACAGCCGGGCGGATCTCTTCCGGGAGCTTGTAGGATTCCGAGGGGCCGGGGAAGGCGCCGGAGCGCACATCCTCGATCCAACGGCGGGTGGCGTCCTGCATGAGGTCAAATCCTTCCATATATTTGCGGACGAATTTCGCCGGGCGCTGGGGCAACAGGCCCAGGAGGTCGTGGAAGACGAGCACCTGGCCGGAGCAGTGGACGCCCGCGCCGATGCCGATGGTGGGGATGTGGAGCGACTCCGTCACCCGGGCGGCCAGATCGGCGGGAATGCCCTCCAGCACGATGGAAAAGCAACCAGCTTCCTGCAAGGCCAGGGCGTCGTCGAGGATCGCCAGCGCATCGGCCTCCAGCTTGCCTTGCACCTTGTAGCCGCCCATGGCGTTGACGCTTTGGGGGGTGAGGCCCAGGTGGCCCATGACGGGGATTTCCGCGTCCACGAGGGCGTGGATCATGGCGAGGCGCTTGGCGCCGCCTTCGAGCTTCACGGCTTGCGCGCCGCGCTGGAGGAAGCCCCCGGCGTTGCGCAGCGTGTCCTCCGCGCTCAAGTGGAAGCTCAAGTAAGGCATGTCCGCGACGAGAAGGGCCTTGGGCTTGGTGCGGGCCACGGCCTCCACATGGTGGTTCATCATCGCCATGGTGACGGGCAGGGTCGTCTCGAAGCCCAGGCACACATTGCCCACGCTGTCGCCGACGAGGATCAGATCCACTCCCGCGGCTTCGGCCACGAGCGCGGTGGGCGCGTCGTAGGCCGTGAGCATGGCGAAGGGGCGGCCTTCGTCCTTCCAGCGCTGGAGCTGGAGAAGGGTCACTTGGGCGCGGGTGGAGGCGGTCGCGCCGGACGCGGTGTCCGAAGGGGCGTGGCTCATGGGAGGTCTCCGCTGGGGGGTCGAAGCCTGAAGGTGCTCGGCCGTGCGTCTGGCAGTTTACGCCCTCGTGCCCGGCGCGGGCAGATTCGCCTGGGTGGGCGTCCAGTCCGCCAGCGGATCGGCCCGCTCGGGGAAGGGCAGGCGCAGGCCAGCCGCCTCCACCGCTTCCTGGTAGCGGTGCAGATCCTCCCGGCCCAGGAAGTTCTGGTCGTGGCCTTCGGGCAGGCGCAGCCAGACCTGCTGGAAGCTGGGGAAGCTGTCCTGCAGCCGGGACATGGCGCCCATGCGTTCGCCGTTGCGGGCCATGAGTTCGGCGCTTTCCAGGGCCGCTTCCAGCACCGCCGTCGGGAACTGGAGGCTCCGCGCCAGGCCCAGCGCCTCGCCCCAGGCTTGGAGCGCCTGGAGATCCACGGGCTCCGAAGGCTCCAGGGAGGCGAGGCACAGCGCTTGGGCCCGGGCCCATTCGAATTCCAGCCACGGCGAGGACGAGGCTTCCACCGGGGCTTTGAGCTCCTCCAAGCGGACCCAGGCGATTTCAGGGGCCTCCTTCCTGGCGCGGCGCGCGGCCCGCGCGGTGGCTTGGAGCGCGCGGAGCTCGGCGAGGCGCGCGCGCCAGAGCAGGCCGCTGCGGCTGAAGCGCTCGACGGCGGCCTTGTGGAGCCGGGCCGCGTCGTTCCAGGCGCCGCGCAGACCCGCGATCTCGCCCTGGAGCCAGATCTTGTCGCCGCTTTCCAGGCCGCACGCCTGGAACTCTCCCGCGCCCGCCGAAAGCGCCTGGAGTTCCTGGTGCTCCGAAGCCACGAGATCGCCCATGCCCGCGAGGGTCCGGGCCTGCCAAAGCCGGGCGAGGGCCGCGTGCGCCGCGAGGCCGAGGCGATGGAAGCGATCCGTCGCCCGCTCCAGATGGGCGAGGGCGGGGCTCATCTGGTCGAGGATGCTCCGGACGCTGCCGAGGGCGAGGTGGGCCTGGGCCTGCATGAGCAGATCGCCTTGGTAGCGGGCGGTCTGGAGCGCCTCCGTCAACAGCGCGAGCGCGCGGTCGGGCTGGCCTTGGGCGAGGGCCATCTGCCCGAGGGCGAGCTGGATCGGGACGAGGCCGCGGGGGTCCTGCTCCAGCTCCAGCATCCGCTGGGCGCTTTCGAGCTGGTGGTTCGCCTTGTGGAACTGGCCCTGGTGGGCGAGCGCCCGGCCCAGCTCCAGGAGGATCGCGGCCTGGTCCCGGGCGGGGGACTGGCCCCCGATGAGGAGGCGCTGGCCTTCTTCGAGCAGCTGGATGCCCTTCGGCGTGTCGCCCCGGAGCAAGTACCACTTGCCCAGGGCGAGGCGCAGGCGGGGATGCTCCGGGTGGCCGGCCTCGGCGTGGATGAGGTTGAAGGCCTGGTCCAGGATCTTCCGCGCTTCGTCGGCCTTGCGGAGCTGGAGGAGGACGGTGGCCTGCTTGCGCAGGAGGCGGGCCTCCACGCCGCTCCGCTCGCGGCCTTCGGGCAGGTTCGTCAGGGCAGCGCGCGCCGCGCCGTAGGCCGCCAGGGCTTCGGCGCCCGGCACGGCGTCGGGAGCGTCTTCATTCTCGGAACCGCCCCCGGCCCAGGCGTCGCCCAGCCATTCCCGCAGGCGGGCCTGCTCCAGAGGGCCGGGATCCAGCGGCAGCGCCTGGCGCATGACGGCTTCCGCGTCCCGGGGCGTGGCATGCATGGGGCGGTCCAGGGCCTTCATGAGTTCCGCCAGGCCCGAGGCTTCATCCGCCGCGAGGGTCTGGAGCGGCAGCGCGCGCACGCTCTTCCGCTCGGATTCCGGCAGCGCCGCGAGGAGGTTCTTGGCGATGCGGCGCAGTTCGGGGCGGGGCGTGTGGGTGCGGACGAGATCCCGCCAGCGGGCGTCGGGGATGATCGCCTCGCCGCCCTGGATCTGCACGAGCTTGGAGGCCATGGCGCCGTGAAGCGCCTCATCCAGCGCTTCGCCGGAAAGGCTCAAGGCCGCGCCCAGCAAGGGCAGGGGCAGGCCCCGATCCGCCACCGCCAGCATCCGGGCGAGGGCGGAGGTGCCCGGAAGCATGCGTTGCAGGCGGCCCAGGAAGACCTGGTTCATGAGATCGGCTTCGGCCTCGGCCTGGAGGCGGCGGCCCGGCGCCAGCATCCATCGGCCCTGCTCGTGGATGAGGCTGCCGTCCTGTTGGCCCAGTTCCAGGAAGTTCTGGAGCAGGCCGGGATTGCCCAGGGCGTTCCGCAACAACTCGGCCACCGTGGCGGGCGGAAGGCGGTGCGGGCCGAGCAGGTCCTCCATCACGCCGCGCAGGTCCTCGTCTTCGAGACGGCTGAGGTTCACCAGCGAGGAGGACGGGTGCCCCTTGTAGTGGGCGAGGAAGGGCCGCAGCCCGAGGCCGCGCGCGCCCGTGCCGGCGGTGAAGAGCCAGGCCACCTGGGAGCGGTCCACGAGTTCGCGCAGCGCCGAAAGCGCGTCGCCATCGGTGGCATCGAGGTTCATCACGGCGAGGAGGCGCGGATGGATGAGCCGGGCGAATTCCAGCGCCTCCAGAGCCGCGGTGATTTCTTCGGGATCGAAGGCCTCCTCTCCGCTCCGGGCGCGGGTTCCGGCCACGAAGGCGTAGGCGGGCACGCGCCGCGCGAGGAGTTTGGCGGCGGCGGGCGCTTGGGCGTAGAACTCGGCTTCGAGCCCACTCAGGGCGCTGGCGGCGATGCGGCCCACCAAACCGGAGGCGCCTTCTTCCTGGGCTTCGAGGCGATGGACCCAAAGCCCGTCGGTTTCCGCCGCGGCCAGGGCCAGCGCGGCCATCTGGGCTTTGCCGATGCCCTCTTCGCCCTGGATCACGGCGATGCGCTCCATGGGCATGGGCGCGCTCAGGCCCAGCATGAGGGACTTCAGGTAGGTCGCTTCCTGGATGCGCCCGCGGATGGGCCGGGCCAGCTCTTCGCCGAGATCGGGCGGCAACTCCCACAACGGCGCTTCGCCGCCTTCTCCGGGATCGTCGGTCAGCAGGGCGCGCAATTGCTCCGCGGGCCAAGGCGCGGCGCCCAGGATGCGCGGGAAGATGAAGCGCCCTCGGCGCAATTGGATCGCCTCCGGGTGCAGGAGCGCGGGGCGTCCCAGCCGAGCCAGGCGCTGTTCGAGGGCGCGCCAGGCCTCTTCCCGCTGGGCCTTCGTCCATCCCGCCCAGGCCCGCCCCAGGGGCTGGCCTTCCAGGCGCTGAAGGCACCACACCTGCTGTTCGTCGTAGCCGAAATGGGATTCGGAAGGCTGCTGCGGATCCGCGTCCTGGATGCCCGTGAGGAAGTTCGTCTTGATGGATTCGAGCTGCCGGTCCTCGGGACGAGGGCTCAGCAGATGCAGCAGGAAACGCGCGCCATCTTCTTCGCGCCGCATCAGGTGCCAGGACTCGGCCCCGGCCACGCCGAGATACATCACGGGATCAAGGCGGTGCGCCCCGAAGAGCCGGGTCAATTCCATCGGGGCACGGAGGCGGCGGATGAAAAAGCCGCGAAGCAGGGGGTCATGCGGGCGAGTCTACCAGAAGGCAGAGGCCGCTGCCTGACTTGCAAGGTCAAGATTCGTCAAGGGTTCGGCGGAAGATTTCCGTTTGACCGCTCCGTGCGCTGCGTCACAAAATACCCCATTGAACCCGGACTCCCTTCCGCGTCCCGCGCCACCGCGCGCCGGGCCGATGTCCGGATGATCGTTGCCTTTGGAGAGCACCATGGACGCGAGCGTGGATACCGCCGGTTCCGGCATGTGGGCCCGGTTCGGGGCGTGGCTTGATGAAGAGCACAGCGCGTCGAAGCGATTCCTGGTAAGCGCCGCCATCTGGGCCCTGGCCGGGACCTTCTTCGGCCTGCTCGCGGCCACCGAATACCTCATGCCCGACCTGGTGCATGGCGTGCCCCAGCTCCAGTTCGGCCGCCTGCGCCCGACCCATGTGAACGCCGTCGCCTTCGGCTTCCTGTCCATGGCCAACATCGGCGCGATCCTCTATGTGGTGCCCGAACTGTGCCGCACCAAGCTCTCATCCGAGCGCGCGGCGAACATCCTGATGATGGCGTGGAACGCCGTGATGATCGGCATGGTGCTCTGCCTCACCAACGGCATCACCGAAGGCCGCGAATACGCCGAGATGCCCTGGTTCCTCGATCTCGCCGTGATGGCAGCGCTGATCCTCTACTGCTGGATCATCTGGTCCACGATCCTCAACCGCAAAGAGAAGCAGCTCTATGTGTCGCTCTGGTACATCGCGGGCACCACGATGTGGTTCCCCATCGTCTACCTCATCGGCAACAAGGTGTTCTTCAGCGTGACGGGCATCGGCGACGCCATCGCGAACTGGTTCTACGGCCACAACATCCTGGGCCTCTGGTTCACGACGAACGGCATTGGCCTCACCTACTACTTCCTGCCCAAGATCACGAAGAATCCGCTCTACTCGCACCTGCTGAGCATCGTCGGCTTCTCCACCATCGCGATGTTCTACACGCCCACCGGCACGCACCACCTGCTCCAGAGCCCCGTGCCCGAATGGCTGAAGGCCGTGGCCGTGATCTCCTCCATCATGCTGCTCGTCCCCGTGATGAGCGTGCTCGTGAACTTCTGGCTCACCATGAAGGGCAAGTGGGGCATGATGGCCGGCAACCTGCCGCTCCGCTTCTTCATCACAGGCATGTGGTTCTACATGCTCACCTGCTTCACCGGCCCCTTCCAGGCGACGCGCTGGATCAACTGGTACCTGCACTTCACGCACTGGGTCGTGGGCCACGCGCACTTCGCGCTGCTGGGCACCTTCGGCTTCGTGGCCTGGGGCGCCATCTACTACTGCATCCCCCGCGTGACGGGCAAGCAGTGGTACAGCCGCCGCCTCGCCACCGCGCACTACTGGCTGTCCCTCGTGGGCACCTGCATCATGATCATCGCGCTCACCGTCGCGGGCCTCGTGCAGGCCGCCGCGTGGGAGCAGGGCGCGCATGTGTACCGCGGCGTGCTGATGGTGCGGCCCTTCATGGCGTTCCGCGCCCTCTCCGGCCTGATGATCGTCCTGGGCCAGGTGCTGTTCGTCTACAACATCATCAAGACCGTGTGGGGCTCCGAGACCCTCGCGGAGGAGCCGCTCGAAGCTCCGCTCCCCCAGCAGGCGCAGGCCTAAGCGCAGGATAGGGACCCGACATGCCGACCAACCGCGCCAATTACCTCTACCCCTCGATCGGGATGGGCCTCATCCTCTCGGCGATCATCTTCGTCGTGATCCTGGTCCCCCGCTGGACCTTCCGCCCGCCCAAGCCGGACTACCTGCGCGACTACACCGCCCAGGAACTGCGCGGCCGCGAGATATACAAGCGCGAGGGCTGCTGGTACTGCCACTCCCAGGTGAGCCGCCCCCAGGATTGGGACAACGGCCCCATCAGCCGCTCCAGCGACTACTACTACGACCAGTACCACCTGGTGGGCTCCGAGCGCTCCGGCCCGGACCTCTCCAACATCGGCGGCAAGTTCCCGAACGAGTACCACATCCTGCACCACCAGAATCCGCGCTATGTGAAGCCGGGCAGCATCATGCCCCGCTACGACTACCTCTCCATGCAGGAGCTGGTGGATCTGACGGCCTACCTCCAGAGCCTGGGCGTCTACGGCACCCGCGAGCTGGATCCCAAGACCGGCCAGATGAAGTACGCCAAGTTCGTCCACTCCTCCTATAACGGCCACGACGAGGTCGTCGCCGTGTGGAAGGACGATGTGGCAGGCCGCGAGGAGCTGGCGAAGAAGCTCTACGACGAGCACCCCGAGGTCCCCTACCGCTACACGAAGGAGATCGAGGAGCTGGTCTACACCACGCCCAAGGAGAAGGATCTCCAGAACGCCAAGACGCCCATCAACGCCATGGTGAAGAAGGCCTTCGCCAACGAGGATGAGCTGGCCGAGGCCCGCGCCAAGGACGCCCGCGTCCCGGCTTGGGAAGAGGTGAGCTTCAAGGAGCCCGCCGTGGAGCCGACGGATCCCGTCGCCCTCGCCTCCCTGGAGAAGATCCGGCAGATCGCCAACCAGGGCCGCGGCCTCTTCAACAACGAGTGCTCCACCTGCCACGGCCTCTCGGGCGATGGGCACGGCTGGTCCGCTTACTCCATGACCAAGCGCCCGGCCGACTTCCACGAGGAGAAGTACCAGCACTTCAACACGGACACCTGGTTCTGGCGCATCAGCCGCGGCGTCCCGGGCACCCAGATGCCCCAGTGGGAGCTCACCCTCGGCGCCGACCAGCGCATGTACCTGGCCGCGTACCTGAAGTATGTGTCGCAGAACGGCGGCCTCGGCAAGCTCGAAGGGATGGCTTCGGACTCCTACGGCAAGCCCCCGAGCGCCTACGGCATTAAGTTTGATCCCGCGGCGAACGCCGCCCCGGCGAAGTGAGGTCGGACCATGGCTGACGATCCCAAGAACCTGTCCCACGACGAAGAGCCCATGGAAGAAGTGGCCGGCACCAAGGTCGGCCACGGCAAGGCGCCCTTCGCCCTCGTGATCTCGTTCCTCATCATCGTGATCTGGGCCGTCGTGGCCTGGTTCCGCCCCAGCGGCACCTAGGGGGAGGCCTTGAAGATGACCCTCTCCGAGGAGAAATCCATGAAGACCCGCACCGGAACCTGGGCCCCCGCTTGGACGGTGGCCGGTGGCGTCGCCCTGGGCCTCGCCGCCATGGCCGCGGTGGGCTGTGGGGACGCCAACGGGCTCTCCACCAAGTCCGCCCAGGACAAGAACCTCATACAGGCCGCGGCCTACGCGCCCACGAGCATCGAGCCGGACGCCAACGACGCCGACTACCCGCTCGGCAAGCCCTCCGCCCTCGCGGGCCGGGCCATCTACCAGGCCAACTGCGCTGTGTGCCACGGCACCTACCTCACGGCCGCCGAGAAGATCTCCTGGGACAAGCAGAAGGACATGCCGCCCGCGGCGTGGAACGACGACACCAAGCATCTGGTGGATGAGCACCGCTACCCGGCGGACACCCCGGCGGATTGGATCGCTTCCCACAAGGACATGAACGGCGACGCGCTCGCCCCGAACCCGGTCTGGTCCCCCAAGAACGGTCCCGACTTCTACAACCGCGACTGGCGCTTCCAGCGCACGCCCAGCCAGCTCTTCCGGCTCATCGCCTACGGCCAGGCGCGCAGCAAGGTCGGCGATCCTTCGTCGCCGATGCTCCAGCATCCCGGCCCGGTGCTCGATGCCAGCGGCAAGCCGGTCCTCGACGCGGCCGGCAATCCCACCTTCGCGCTCGGCAAGGGATGGATGAGCAGCATCCGCGACAACCGCGGCGGCCTGCTCGTCTCCACCGGGGACGCGGCGCCCATCTGGAACGCCGTCTACTACGCCTGGAGCCGCTCCATCGCCGCGGTGAATCCCGGCCATTTCGCGGAAGTCTGGAATGTCTACGGCCAGAACTGCAATGTGTGCCACGGCACCATCGCGAAGGGCGACGGCTTCCTGGCGAACACGCTGAACCCGATGCCGTTCAACTTCCAGAACCGCAAGGCCCTGGCGGAGCAGACGGATGAGTTCCTCTTCTGGCGCATTTCCGAAGGCGGCCAGTTCACGCACATTCCCCAAGGCGTGCGAGACACCATGACGCCCCAGGCGCTCAACCTTTATGTCCACCAGTGGTCCGCCATGCCCGCCTGGAAGGGTGTGCTGAGCGACAAGGACCGGTGGATGGCCGTGGATGGCGTGCGCAGCGTCACCTACGAGCACGAGTAGAGGAGGCCCAGGATGAACGAGAACACCCGACGCACCTTCCTGAAGGCCGCGACCACCATCCCCATCATCGGGGGCGCTGTGCTCGCCATGCACTCCATCCTCCGCTACTTCAAGCCCACGATGGCGGGCGGCCTGGACTCCATGATGGCCCCGCCGGACACGGCCCCGAGCCCGCCGCAGGTCGCGGCCGAGCTCTCCGAGCTTACGACCCCCTGGGCCTGCAAGGACTTCATCTATGTCCGCAACTCGGTGGAATACAGCAGCCGCAAGACCCAGGGCGCCAAGATCCCGGGCTTCGTGCTGCGCCTTCCCGATGAGTTCGTGACGGACAAGAGCGATCCCAAGAACTTCTACCTGATCGTCCAGCGCATCTGCCCGCACCTGGGCTGCACCTTCAACTTCGTGCCGGATCGGGATGTGCTGCACGGCGGCTACAACTACCTCGCGCCGCTGCCCTTCCATCCCTACTTCGCCTGCCCCTGCCACCTGTCGGTGTACGATCCCACCCACACCCAGGACATCGCGGGCACGGTGGATGGCAAGGCTTTCGACAAGCTGAGGGGCAAGGTCGTCTCGGGCCCCGCGCCCCGGCCTCCCCGCACCATGTCCTTCGACATCAAGGACGGCAAGATCCTGATCACCGATACGGAAGGAGGCGGCGTTGGCTGAGCTCACGATGACCCCCAAGCCTGGCCTCTTCGCCCGAGCCTTCCTCTCCACGACGGGCTTCCTCCGGGGCCTGATCGCCAAGCGCGGTCCCATCGGCCACTGGTACCACGGCATCCTCGACGCCCCCGCGAACCTCTGGGGCTGGCTCCAGGACCGCTGGGAGAAGATGGACCTCTTCGACGAGAGCCATGTCGAGAAGGCCAAGACCAACCCGTGGTACGCCATCGGCGGCATGTGGTACTGGGTCTGGATGCTGGTGATCGGCAGCGGCGTGCTGCTCATGATCTTCTACATCCCCGACACCAACCAGGCGTTCGGCTCCATCGAGCGCATCATGACGAACTGGAAGATCGGGGCCTTCCCCATCGGCTCGCTGGCCCGCGGCCTCCACAAGTACGGCGCGGACGCCTTCATCATCCTGGCGACGATGCGCGTCTACCGCATCTGGTTCACGGGCGGCTACAAGGGCGGCCATGAGCTGAGCTTCATGGTGGCGCTCCTCATCCTCATCGTCGGCATGTACTCCGGCCTCACCGGCTACCTGCTGATCTGGAACCAGCGCGCCCTGTGGGCGACCAAGGTGATGGCCACCTTCCCGACCTACCTGGACAAGAATCCCAGATGGATCCCGGGTGGCGACTTCATCAACGCGACGAACCAGGGCAAGACCACGGCCCAGGTGCTGCTCGGCGGCACCTCCATCGGCCCCGCGACGGTGACGCGCTTCTACGCGTTCCACTTCATGCTCAGCTTCGTGCTGATGATCTTCTTCGAACTGCGGGTCTACCACCGCGACTTCAAGCGCATGAACATCGGGCGCTGGACCAAGCTGATCATCTTCCTGACGATCATCGCCGTCGCCATCTTCATTCCGGCGGCGCAGGGCAGCCCGGCCAACCCCGAGGTGACGCCCAACCCGATCCTGTCGGACTGGTACTTCCTCGCGATGTACCAGATGCTGAAGCTCCAGGACCCCTACCTGGCGACGATCCTCACGGTGGGCATCCCCTTCATCGTGATCTTCGCGCTCTTCATGGACCGCCGCCCCGAGTCGAAGTGGGGCCAGCGCCAGATCTTCAACTGGATCGGCATCGGCGGCCTGATTTACTTCGTGCTGTTCAGCTTCCTCATCATCAACGAGATCGCCGACATCCACCGCGATCCGCCGCTCTGGTACTACTCGATGGGCCTCTTCCTGCTCATCGGCTACTTCCAGGACTGGGCCTATGTGATGAAGCGCGACAACAAGCGGTGGTGGGAGACCTTCCACATCTTCTTCGTGGCGTTCATCGCGGTCTCCATGGTGGCGAACACGCTTTACCACTACTTCGGCGACATCCGCGAGCACAATGTCATCGCCAAGGACGCCGCCCAGCAGCTCATGGCCGCAAAGGGCATGACCCTCGACCAGGCCTACGGCTGGCTGGAATCCAACCGCGCGACGCTGAACCTCTGGCACACCAACGAGATCGTCACGGCCGCGGGCAAGCCCCACGGCATGGAGCTCTGGCGCTTACACGCCATCGCATGGCTGGCCATCCCCGCCCTCGGGTTCGTGGTCGGCATAAAGCGGTGGGGCGCTAAGCGCGACGCGAAGCAGGACGCCGAGGCGGCCAAGGCCAAGCCCAAGGCTGCCCCGGCCCCCGCGGCCCAGGCTTAGGAAAGGAGGACGAACGGCATGTATGACCCCAGGCGCGTGAGCATCAGCAAGTGGACGGCCATCGTGCTCGCCGTCGTCCTGCTGAGCCAGAGCATCGCGCGCTGGCGGGAATTCTTCGCCGCCCCGGACCTCGTCACCTACATCGGAGTCACCCTGGCCGTGACGCTCTTCCTGGCCCTGCTGCTGGCCCTGGGCGTCACCGTCTACGCGGAGGAATGCAACCGCGGCTCGATCCTCCAGCCGCGACCTTTCTTCCAGAAATGGGCGGACCGCTTCTTCCTCATCCGTCACGGCTCTTCGAGAGGCTGATCGTGAACAAGACCCGCAACACCTTCGGCTGGATCTTCCTGCTCACAGGCCTGGTGATCTTCTACTTCCTGGCCGCCAGCGCCATCGCCACCGAGCTGAACGATGTGCTCCACGGGCCGCCGTTCACCTCCATGGTCCGCGACCACATGCCGCATTTCCTCAACGCGGCGCTGGACGCGGTCCTGCCCCTGAAGGTGGAGAATCTCCCCTACATCAAGCATTTCAATCCCCAGCACCTGAGCACCAACGACAACCCCTTCGAGCAGTTCAATGTCGTGAAGTGGATGGGTTGGGCCTTCATCGTGGGCGCCATCGCCGACATCGGCACCGCCTACCTCACCCGCGTGAAGACGCAGGTCGAAGAGTAGTAGAGGAGTAGAGGCCGCCATGTACCGCAAATTCCTCAAGACCACCAAGAGCCTGACGGTCAGCTTCGAGAAGGGGCTGAACGCCCTGACGACCCAGGAGCACAACCCCCTGTACTTCCACGGGGCGCTGCCGCTCTACATCTTCTGGTTCCTCATCTTCAGCGGAATCATGCTGTGGATGTACTACATTCCCACGCTGGAGCGAGCCTGGTCCTCGGTGAACTACATCACCAGCCTACCGGTGCTCTCCCAGGTGGATGGCAAGTGGGTGACGGACGCCACCAACGCCGCCACGGGCATCCCCTACGGCGCCGTCGTGCGCGGCATCCACCGCTGGGGCGCCGCCGGCATGATGATCGCCACGGTGCTGCACATGCTTCGCGTCTACTTTACGGATCGCCACCGCTCCTGGCGCTGGCTGCCCTGGATCTCCGGCGTGGGCTTGCTCGCCGTGCTGCTCTTCGTCGGCATCACGGGCTACCTCCTCGTGTGGGACAACCGCGCCTACGCGCTCGTCGTCCTGACCCAGGAGTTCTTCAAGTCCCTGCCGCTCGTCGGCAACTGGCTGGCCGACTTCTTCGTCGCCGGCGGCCAGATCACCGACTACACGCTGACCCGGTTCTTCTTCTTCCACATCGCCGGCGCGACGCTCATCTTCGTGCTGATCTGGGTCCACTTCATCCGCCTCAAATACCCGGCCGTCACGCCTTCGCGCGCGACGAACTTCCTCACCTTCGGCTTCATCCTGGCCGCCGCCGGCACCTACCCGGCCGTGAACATCACCCAGGAGCTGCTCACGAAGTACGGGTCGGATCCGCGCATCACCCAGTACAAGGACTACATCGCCTCGGACGCGCCGGCCCACATCGGCAACCTGGTGTCGAACATCCGCTACGACGCCTGGTACATGTTCCCGTACTACCTCATTGACAAGCTGGGCGCGGGTTGGGCGTGGGCGATCCTCGGCATCGCCGTGGCCCTGCTGCTCGTGGCCCCCTTCTACCCCAAGGAGATCCGCGACAACATCGCGGAAGTCACCGAGGCCAAGTGCACGGGCTGCACCTTCTGCTCGCTGGATTGCCCCTTCGAGGCCATTGACATGGTGGAGCGCGCACCTGGCTCCAAGTTCAAGCTCCTCGCCGTGGTGAACGAGGCCCGCTGCTCCCAATGCGGCGTCTGCGTGGGCGCCTGCCCCTTCCTCGCCATCGAGCTGCCGCACACCCATTCCAAGACCATCGAGGCCGATCTGGCGGCCCTCCTGAACCAGGGAGCCTGAGATGACCGACACCGTCGAGAAGAAGAACAAGGTGATCGTCGGCTTCGTCTGCCAGCGCTCCATCCCCATCCAGGACATGATTGACGAGCACAAGGCGCTCTTGGACGATCCCGAGGTCAAGGTCGTGATCCTGCCCTGCTCGGGCATGGTGAAGCCCACCCAGATGGAGATGGCCCTCACCAAGGGCGCCGACGCCACCTTCGTGTGCGGCTGCGCCATCGGCGACTGCCACTACCGCACGGGCAACCTCATGATCCGCGCCCGCCTTGAAGGCGAGCGCAATCCGAAACTCCGCAAGACCACCGACAAGCGCAAGGTGGGCATGTTCTTCCTCACCATGAAGGACAAGACCCCCTTCCTGGAGGCCCTCAAGGGCTTCAAGGACTCCGTCGCCGCCCTCGGCGGCCAGAGCAGCTAGGAGACGACATGGCCGCCCCCGCCAAGAATGCCGAGCCCAAGGTCAGCAGCTACTTGATCATGCTGCGGTACTTCATGTTCTTCATCTTCTTCGGATGCGTGCTGGCCCTCGTCGGCCTGTTCGGCATGGTCGCCGAAGCCTGACCGGAACCAGGAGGAAGCCCCATGAGCGAACTCGATCAGAACCACGCCACCCCCCAGGATGAGGCCGAAGAAGGCCCCATCAGCGTCCGCCAGATCCTGAAGGAGAATTGGATCCTGGCGCGCTGCGTGGTCTTCCTCATCCTGATGCTGTTCGTCCCCGTCCTCATCGCCTGGAAGTTCAACCTCTTCCTCGTGGCGAACAACTGATCCACCTTTAGACCGGAGGGGCTCCCATGGAACCCACCCACTGGGTATTGATCATCGCTTTCACCGCCGTGGGCCTCGCCTTCGCGGCGGGCTTCGTCCTCATCGCCGTCTGGGCCATCCGTGCCGGGCAGTTCAAGGATGTGGAAGGCGTGAAGTACCGCATGCTCGAGGATTTCGATCCCAAGGGCGTCAAGAAGGGCGCGGACGGCTACCGGAGCTGACGCGGCTCAGAGCGCCGGTGGATCGGGATACTTCTCCCGCACGGCGAGGATGTCCTTCTCCAGCGCGAGGAAGGCGTCCACGAGGCGCGGCTCGAAGTGGGTGCCTGCGGCTTTCCGGATGAGGTTGAAGGCTTCCGAAGGCTCCCACGCGCCTTTGTAGGGGCGCACGCTGGTGAGCGAATCGAACACATCCGCCAGGGCGACGATGCGCCCGGGAAGGGGGATGTCCTCGCCTTCGAGCCCTTGCGGGTAGCCGGTCCCATCCCATTTCTCGTGATGGGACCAGGCGATGATCCGGGCCATTTCCAGCAGCGGATCCTCGTGCTTGCCGATGATGAGCGCGCCGATGGTCGTGTGCTCCTTCATCAGCCGCCATTCCTCGTCGTTGAGTGGACCCGGCTTGCGGAGGATGGATTCGGAGATGCCGATCTTGCCGATGTCGTGGAGCGGCGCGGCGTGGAAGAGCGTGTCCGCCGTCTCCTCGTCCAGCCCGATGGCGCGGGCGACCATCGCCGCGTAGTGGCTCATGCGGATCACGGACATGCCGGAATCGTCGTCCCGGTAGCCCGCGGCGCGGCCCAGGCGGCGGATGATCTCCAGCCGGGAGCGCTTCAACTCCTTGGTGCGGGAGACGACCTCGTCCTCCAGCGCGCGCCGCTGATCCGCGAGCGCGAGATGGGTCTTCACCCGCGCGCGGACGACGGAGGCGCTGAAGGGCTTGGCGATGTAGTCCACGGCTCCGGCTTCGAACCCGGCGGCCTCGTCGGCGATTTCGCCCATGGCGGTGATGAAGATGACGGGCACCCGGTGGAGCTTCGGGTCCTGCTTCATGCGGCGGCAGACCTCCAGGCCGTCCATCCCCGGCATGCCGATGTCCAGCAGAACGAGGGCGGGCGCCGCGCCGTCCGACATGCGCGCCAGCGCCTCTTCGCCGCTCGACGCCGTCGAGAGGTCGCACTCATCCCGGAGGATGGCCTTGATCATGGCCAGGTTAGTGGCGGTGTCGTCCACGGCGAGGACGCTGGGCCTGCTCGGACCTGAAGCCATGGGGCCTCCCATTCTGCTGGAGTGTGCCTGGGAAAATTACTGCGCTTCCAGGCTTCCGGCAAGGGATCAGGCGATCGGCAATTTCAACCAGAGCGATAACAGCCCCAAGCGATCCAGGAGTTCCGACATCCGTTCCACGGGGAGCCCCATGACCGTGGCGAAACTGCCTTCCACGGAAGCGACGAAGAGCGCGCCGATGCCTTGGATCGCGTAGGCGCCCGCCTTGTCCATGGGCTCGCCGGTGGCCGCGTACCACCGGGCCTGGGCCTCGCTCAGGTGGCGGAAATGGACGCCCGCCGTGTCCACGAAGCTGTGGACCTCCTGATCCCGGCGCAGGCAGAGGCCCGTGTGGACTTGGTGGACGCGGTCCTGGAGCAGCATCAGCATGCGCACCGCGTCATCCTGGTCCACGGGCTTGCCCAGCACATGCTCGTCCAGCGCCACGGTGGTGTCCGCGGCCAGCACCCAACGGCCGGGGTGGCGGCGGGCGATGACTTCGGCCTTTGTTTCCGCGAGGCGCAGCACCATGTCCGACGCGGGCTCGTCCAGTAGCGGCGTCTCGTCCACATCCGGCGCCTGCTTCTCGAAGGGGATGCGCAAGGCCTCCAGCCACTGGACCCGGCGCGGGCTGCCGCTCGCGAGGATGAGCGGCCCATGGATCATCGTCTCGTCCAGCATCCCGTTCATGGTCGGCCTTTCACGAAGGTGAGGAGCGCGCCCCCCGCGAGGAGGAGCCACAGCAGGCGCAGGGCCCACGGGCTCCGCGCGGGCGTGCGCACAGGTCGCCAATCGAGGCGCAGCGCGTAGGTGGCCTCACTCAGAGGCGAACCCCAAAGGCCGCCGGTGCCATCCGCGAAGAAGAGGCCGCTCTTGCCCGTGAGCGTCGCGCGGGCGAGGGGCACGCCGAGCTCGCAGGCCCGCAGGCGGATGTGCGCGCCGTGGAGGTCCGTGGCGTCCGTGGCCTCGAACCATCCGTCGTTGGTCAGGTTGGCGAGCAGGTCCGCCTGCGCGATGGCGAGTCCCGCGCGGGCGCGCTCGGGATCCAGCGCCTCGCTGCAGATGAGGGGCGCGACCTTCATGCTGCCAGCTTCGAAGCCGCCGGGCGTGAGCGTGCCGGGCTCTTGGGAGAGGAAGCCGAGCTTCGCGTCGAGCCAGTGCCGAAGCCAGGCGGGACCGGGCATGCGCTCGCCGAAGGGCATGGGCTCGACCTTCGCTTGGAGGAAGGTGGGATGGCCCGGCGCCTCGCCGCGGGCGAGGTTGTAGAGGCCGCCTTCGGTGCCGTAGAGCCAGGCGACGCCGCGCGACGCGGCTTCCTGGGCGAGGCGGGGATTGGGTCGCAGATCATCCCGCCCCAGCACCGAGCTTTCCGGCCACAGCACCAGCGTCGGCGCGTCCGCGCGCGGGAGGTGGTTGGCCCGCAGCACGGGATCCGTGAGCGCCCACATCGCCTCTTCCATGCCGGGGCAGCGCTCGCCCGCGACGAAATCCGGCTGGATCATCACGAGATCCAGCTTCCGTTCAGGTCCTTTGGGCAGCAGCGGCCACGCCGCGCCCAGCGCGGCGAGAAGCCCGAAGGCGGCGACCGGGCCAAGGAAGGTCCGGAGCGGCTTGCCCTCCACCAGCGCGGCGGCGGTCCAGGCACCCGCACCCCACAGCAGGGCCGAGAAGCCGGTGGTGGTGACGAAGGCCGTGCCTCGGGCGAAGAGGGGGATGGCGCTCACCGAGGTGCCCCAGCTCCAGGGATAGACATGGAAGCCGAAGCGCTCCCAGAGCGCGATGCCGAGCGCGGCGGCGAAGACGGCGGCCCAGCGCCCGCGCTTGCCGTAGGCCCACCCTGAAACGAACGCCACCGCCGTGAAGCCGAGGCCCTCCCAGGCCCAGAAGAGCAGGGAGGCGGCCCAGGCGAGGCTCCAGGGCAGATCGCCCTTCACCGCCACGGTGCGGGGCACGAAGGCGAAGATGGCCGCGACGCCGAGGGCGCAGGCGAGGAAGACCCAGCCCAGGTGGCGCTTGCGGAAGCGCGCCTCCAGCAGCATCGCGGGGAAGAGGAAGCCGAAGAGCGCGGAGAGCAGGCCGCCCCAGGCGGTGGGAAAGCCGAAGGCGAGCCAGAAGAAGGCCGCGAGCGCGAAGCTGGAGGCGACCGGCAGCAGTTTCTTCATGGGCGTCTCCGAGCGGCTTCGAAACAGGCGATGCCCATGGCCACGGCCGCGTTGAGGCTTTCGACGCCGGAGGTGGGGATGGCCACGCGCCGCACCGCGGCGGGCAGCTCCACGCCGCGCCAGCCATGGCCTTCGTTGCCGACGAGCAGGCGCACGGGTTCGCGCAGGTCCGCTTCCTCCAGCGCGATCGCGCCTTCGCCGCCATCCAGCGCGACCCACGCGCCGCCATCCAACAGCTCCTCCAGCGCGGCGCAACGCCGCAGCGAGACGAGGAAGGCCGCGCCCATGGAGCCGCGCAGCGCCTTGGGTTCGAAGGGGTCGGCGCAGCCGGGACCGAGGATCGCCTCCTCGAATCCAAACGCGGCGGCGGAACGCAGGATCGCGCCGAGGTTGCCCGGGTCCTGGATGCCCCACGCGCCGATCACGCGCGGCCCCAAAGGGGCGTCGGGTTCGGGGCCGACCTCCATGAGCAGCGCGTGGGAGGGCGGGCTCTTCATCTCAGTCACCTCGCGCATGCGGGCTTCGGGAAGGAGCAGGCCGGGAAGGTCCAGCTCGGCCTCCAGCGGATGCGCCTCGGCGCCCTCCATCCGGAGCCACTGGACGGGCTTGAGGCGATCCGCGCCCGCGCGGCCCCGGGCCTGGACCCAGCCCTCGATGAGTTTCGCGCCCGCCAGCAGGGTCGCGGCGCGCTTTGCGCCGGACTCGGACAAAACCGAGCGAATGTGCTTGAGGGCGGGATTATCCCGGCTGGTGACGAGCTTGAGCGGCATGGGAGCAGTTTCCCACGGCTTGGGAATCGGACCATCGCCCGGTAGGATCGAGGGATCGTTTACGAACTGTCACGGCTTTGCAAGGAGCGTCCATGTCGGACCAGGCACAGACCAAACCCGCGGGTGAAGAGGGATTCCTCCGGAAGGAATTCACCCTCCGCGGCCTGATCATCGGCATCGTCATCACCGTCGTGTTCACGGCGGCGAATGTCTACTTCGGCCTGAAGGCCGGGCTGACCTTCGCCACCTCGATCCCCGCGGCGGTGATCTCCATGGCGATCCTGCGCTACTTCAAGGGCTCGACCATGCAGGAGAACAACATCGTGCAGACGGTGGCCTCGGCGGCCGGCACACTGTCCTCCATCATCTTCGTACTGCCGGGCCTGATCATGATCAGCTGGTGGACGGGCTTCAATTACTGGGAGTCCTTCGCCGTGTGCGCCCTGGGCGGCGTGCTCGGCGTGATGTATTCGATTCCCCTGCGCCGCGCGCTGGTGACGAACTCCGACCTGCCCTATCCCGAAGGCCTGGCCTGCGCCGAAGTGCTCAAGGTGGGCGCGGGCGAGTCCGGAGCGGGCGCGGAGGAGAACCGCGCGGGCCTGTTGGCGGTCGTGTGGGGCTCCATCGCCTCGGGCGCCTTCGCCCTCATCGTCGCCACGCGCGTCTTCGCGGGCGATGTGGTCCATTACTTCCGCGTCGGGAAGGCGGACAACGCGGGCGTGACGGGCTTCGACTTCTTCCTCTCCCCGGCGCTGCTGGGCATCGGCCACCTCATCGGCCTCTGGGTGGGCCTCGCCATGCTGGTGGGCGCCATCATCGGATGGGCCTGGGGCGTGCCGCACTACTCGGCGATCGCGGCGGCGACGGGCTCCGTCGCGGACATCGCGGGCGCGACCTGGAGCCACAAGGTTCGTTTTGTCGGCGCGGGCACCATCGGCATCGCGGCCATCTGGACGCTGGGCAAGCTGGTGAAGCCCGTGGTCAGCGGCCTCGTGTCGGCCATGGCCGCCAACAAGGTCCGCAAGGCCGGCCAGGGCGCGACGCTGCCGCGCACCGAACAGGACATCCCCATCGGCCAGGTGGGGCTCATCAGCCTCGTCTGCCTCGCACCCATCGCCTACCTGCTCTACCACTTCGCCAAGACCGCCGGGTTGGGCCTCCAGGATCACCTCGGGCTGCTGGTGGGCGGCGGCGTCCTCTTCATCGTCCTGATGAGCTTCCTCGTCTCGGCGGTGTGCGGTTACATGGCGGGCTTGATCGGCTCCTCCAACAGCCCGCTGTCCGGCATCGGCATCCTCGTCGTGATCTGCGCGGCGCTGCTGCTCATCTTCGGCGTGCGCTCCGGCCTGCCTCCGGGCGGCGAAAAGGCGCTGGTGGCCTTCGCGCTCTTCGTCACGGCCATCGTCTTCACCGTCGCGGCCATCGCCAACAACAACCTCCAGGATCTCAAGACCGGCCAGTTGGTGGACGCGACGCCCTCCAAGCAGCAGTGGGCGCTCGTCATCGGCGTCTTCGCCGGCGCGGCGATCATCCCGCCGGTGCTGGACCTGCTCAACCAGGCCTACGGCTTCACCGGCGCGCCCAACGCCACGGCCCATTCCCTCGCCGCGCCCCAGGCGGGCCTCATCTCCGCGCTGGCCTCGGGCGTCATCCAGAACAACATTGACTGGAGCCTCATCAAGATCGGCGCGTGGATCGGCGTCGCGGCCATCATCGTGGACGAGATCCTGAAGAAGACGACGAAGTCCGTGCATCTCGCGCCGCTCGCCATCGGCCTCGGCATCTACCTCCCGACCCAGAGCACGCTCATGGTCGTCGTCGGCGCCGTCGTCGGCTGGTGGTTCGACCGCCGCGCGGAGCAGGGTCCCAACGCCGAGCCGACGAAGCAGCTCGGTGTGCTGCTCGCCTCCGGCATGATCGTGGGCGAAGGCCTCATCGGCGTGCTGGTGGCGGCGCTGGTGGGCTTCTCCGAGCAGCTCGGCTTCAAGAACCACGACTTCCCGCTGAACCTCGTGGGCGACGGCTACGCCGCCCATCTCTCGGTGCTGGTGGGCGGCGTGGCCTTCGTGGCCGTGGTCGCGGGCCTCTATGTGTGGGTGAGCCGCATGGGCCGCCGGATGGCCGCCAAATAGCCTACGAACCGTCAGGTGCCTAAGGACGGATGGGCCCTTCACCGGGCCCATTCCGCCGTTCGCCGATTTTGAAGTTGCGAGCCTCGCATGCTTAGGGCTACCATGATCGTCCCAGGTGGCTCATGGCTCGTGTTGCCTTTGAAAATCAACGGCGAGGAGGGTTGCGCGGCGCCGCGCTGCTCTCCCTCCTTTCTTTCGCCCTCGTCGGCTGCGCGGTGGGGCCGAAATTCACTTCGCCCGAGGCCCCCAAAGCGGATCGCTATGGCGCTGGGCAGGCGCCCGCTCAAGTCGGCGACGCTAGCACCCCCGGCGGCGGCGTCCAGGCGCTGAAGGCCGGCGAAGAGGTCCAGGACAAGTGGTGGACGGCCTTCGGCAGCCCGGCCCTGAACGCCCGGGTGGATGAGGCGCTGACCCACAGCCCGAGCGTGGAAGCCGCGCGCGCATCCCTGAAACAGGCGCAGGAGACCTACCGCGCCGCCAAGGGCGGATGGTTCCCTTCGGCGGACTTGAGCGCGGGCGCCTCCCGCGTCAAGCAGAGCGTCGCTATCGGCGGCACGGGCACGCCTTTCACGCTTTACAACGCGTCGGTGAATGTCTCCTACACGCTGGACCTCTTCGGCGGCGTGCGGCGCGGCGTGGAACTGCGCGGGGCTCAAGTGGACTACAACCGCTGGCTGCTGGAAGGCGCGGAGCTGAGTCTCGCCTCCAATGTGGCGACGGCCACCTTCCGGGAAGCCGCGCTCCAGGAGCAGATCGGCGCGACCCAGGAAGTCGTGAAACTCCTTCAAGAACAATCCGACCTCGCGTCCAAGCAGTACGCCATCGGCGTGAAGAGCCAAGCCGACCTGCTCGCCGTGCAGGCCCAGCTCGCCACAGCCCAGGCCCAACTCGCGCCGCTGAACTTCGCCCTCGCCTCCGTGCGGAACCAGCTCGCGGTGCTGCTCGGCAAGCTGCCTTCTGAAGGGCCCGCGCCCGCAGGGGATCTTTCCGGCTACACGCTGCCGGGCGAAGTTCCGTTGAGCCTGCCTTCCGAGCTGACGCGCCAGCGCCCCGATGTGCTTGCCGCCGAAGCCCAGCTCCACGCGGCCACGGCCCAGGTGGGCCTCGCCACCGCGAATCTCTTCCCGCAGATCACGCTGGGCGGCGCCTATGGCTCTTCCGCGACTCAGACCAAGGATCTCTTCAAGGAGCCGACGACGGGATGGAGCCTCGGCCTCAACCTGTTGCAGCCCCTCTTCCACGGCGGCAGCCTGCGCGCCCAGAAGCGCGCGGCGGAGGCGGGCCTCGACGCCGCGTCGGCCACCTACCGCGCCTCCGTGCTCAACGCCTTCGCCAATGTGTCGGACGCGCTGAACGCGCTCCAGTTCGACGCGGACGCGCTCGCGGCCCAGTCCCAGGCCGAGCAGGCCGCGGCAAAATCCCTCGATCTCGTGAAGGCCTCCTACCGCCTCGGCGCCGCGAGCTACCTGCAATTGCTCGACGCGACGCGCCAATGGCAGCAAGCCCGCATCGGCTACATCCAAGCCCGCGCCAACCGCCTCTCCGACACCGCCGCGCTCTACGCCGCGCTGGGCGGAGGTTGGCGTCAGCGCGAAGCCGGTGAAAAACACTGATCCCTGATCCAGAATGAACGGAGCCCCCATGCAGTTGGAGAACGCGCCTGATATGAACCTGCCCCGGCCCAGCACCGGCAAGCGGATGCTGTGGATGATCCTCTTCGTCGTGGTGTTGGTGATCCTGCTCGCGGCCATCATGATCGCCGGGATCATGAAGATGATCAGCTCGGCCCCCAAGGGCGAGCCGCCCGCGGCCGTCACCACCACCACCGCCGCCTACGACGAGTGGCAGCCGACCCTCAGCGCCGTCGGCACCCTGCGCGCGGTGAAGGGCGCGGATCTGGCCTTCGAAGTCGCGGGCGTCGTCACCCAAGTGGGGGCGCGCGCCGGCGGTGAGGTGAAACAGGGCCAACTCCTCGTCCAGCTCAACGACGCCGTGGAGGCCGCCCAGGTCAAGGCCGCCCAGGCGGGCGCCGCGCTGGCGAAGGTGAACCGCGATCGCGCCAAGCAGCAGCTTGAGATCCACGCCATCAGCCAGGGCGACTTCGACGCCGCCGACGCCGACTTCAAGGCCAAGGAGGCGGCGGCCCAGCAGGCCGCCGCCGTGATGGCCAAGAAACGCCTCAGCGCGCCCTTCAGCGGCCGCGTGGGCCTCATTACCACGAGCCCCGGCGCCTACATCAACTCCGGCGTCTCCGTCGTCACGGTGCAGCAGCTCGATCCGGTCTATGTGGACTTCTACCTGCCCCAGCGCGATCTGGCGACCATCGCCTCCGGCCAGAAAGTAGACCTCGCCCTCGACGCCTTCGGCGGCCAGGGCTTCACCGGGAAAGTGACGGTCGTGAATCCGAAGGTGGACCCCAGCACCCGCAATGTGCAGGTGGAGGCCACCGTCCCGAACCCCAAGCGCACCCTTATCCCCGGCATGTTCGCCAATGTGTCCGTGGAAGTCGGCTCCAAGCAGAAGTACCTGACGCTGCCCCAGACCGCCATCACCTACAACCCCTACGGCGCGACGGTGTTCATCGCGAAGCAGGGCGAAGTCATGGGCATGGATGGCAAGAAGCACCAGGGCCTCATGGCCCAGCAGGTCTTCGTCACGACCGGTCCGACCCGCGGCGATCAGGTGGCGATCCTGAAGGGCCTCGATGAAGGCGCGGTGGTCGTGTCCAGCGGCGGTCTGAAGCTGAAGAACGGCACGCCGCTCGCGCCCAGCAACAAGGGTGTCCTGCCTGCGAACGACGCGAACCCCGCGCCGCAGGAACAGTGAGGCGGGACGCATGAATTTCACCGACATCTTCATCCGGAAGCCGGTCCTGGCCCTGGTGGTCAGCCTGCTCATCGTCGTGCTGGGTCTGCGGTCGGTCTTCGGCCTGCCCGTGAACCAGTACCCGAAGACCGAGAACGCCGTCGTCACCATCTCCACCGCCTACTACGGCGCGGACGCGGCGACGGTGGCGGGCTTCATCACCCAGCCGTTGGAAGCCTCCATCGCCCAGGCCCAGGGCATTGACTACATGTCCTCGTCCAGCGTGAACAGCGTCTCGTCCATCAGCTGCACGCTGCGCCTGAACTACAGCGCGAACAAGGCCCTCACCGAGATCACCACCCAGGTGAACGCGGTGAAGAACCAGTTGCCGCCCCAGGCTCAGGCTCCCGTCATCACGGTTCAGACTGGCGACACGACGGACGCGATGTACATGGGCTTCTTCAGCGAAGTGCTGCCCACCAACAACATCACGGACTACCTCACCCGTGTCGTGAAGCCGCAGTTGGATTCCATCGAGGGCGTGCAGACCGCCGAGATCCTCGGCGCGCGCAACTTCGCCCTCCGCGCCTGGCTCGACCCCCAGCGCATGGCCGCCCACGGCGTGACGGCCGCGGATGTGCAGCAGGCGCTCGTCGCGAACAACTACCTCTCCGCGGTCGGAACCACCAAGGGCCAGATGGTGAGCGTGGACCTCACCGCCGCCACGGACCTCCATTCCGTGGACGAGTTCAGGCAACTCATCGTCCGTCAGCAGGGCGGCGAATCGGTGCGGCTCGAAGATGTCGCCAATGTGACCCTTGGCGCCGACAACTACGACTTCAATGTGGCCTTCGATGGTCAGCGGTCCGTGTTCATCGGCATCAAGGTGGCGCCGGAAGCCAACCTGCTGGATGTGGCGAAGCGGGTGCGGGAGGCCTTCCCAGCCCTGCAGAAGCAGCTCCCCGCGGGCGTCACCGGCACCATCGCCTATGACGCGACGAAGTTCGTGAACACCTCCATCTACGAAGTGGTGAAGACCCTCGTGGAAGCCCTGCTCATCGTCACGCTGGTGATCTACCTCTTTCTCGGAACCTTCCGGGCCGTGGTGGTGCCGGTGATCGCCATGCCGCTCTCCCTCATCGGAACCTTCTTCGTGATGCTGGCTTTCGGCTACTCCATCAACCTGCTCACGCTGCTGGCGCTCGTGCTGGCCATCGGACTCGTGGTGGATGACGCGATCATCGTCGTGGAGAACGCCGATCGCCACATGAAGGAGGGCAAGACGCCGCTTGAGGCCTCGCTCCAGGCGGCGCGGGAACTGGGCGGACCCATTCTCGCCATGACCGTCGTGCTCGTCGCGGTCTATGTGCCCATCGGCTTCCAGGGCGGCCTCACCGGCAGTCTCTTCACGGAGTTCGCGTTCACCCTCGCCGGATCGGTGGCCGTCTCGGGCATCATCGCGCTCACGCTCTCGCCCATGATGTGCTCCCGCTTCTTCCGCCCTGAGCAGGACAGCGGGCGGTTCGTCATGTGGATTGACCATCGCTTCGAGCAGATCCACACGGCCTACCAGCGCAAGCTCAAGAGCATCCTCGCCACCTGGGCGGTGCCCGTGACGATGGGATTCTTCCTGTTGCTGGTGCTCGGCGGCCTCTTCAAATTCGCCAAGTCGGAACTGGCGCCCCAGGAAGACCAGGGTCTCGTCCTCTATCACCTGCAAGGCCCGCCTAACGCCACGCCCCAGCAGATGATGGCCTACGCCGATCAGGCCCATCAGATCGCCAAGGCCACGCCCGAATACCAGCAGATGTTCCAGCTCACCGGCGTGCCCACGGCCAATCAGGGCATCGGCGGCATGCTGTTCAAGCCGTGGGATGAGCGTTCGCGGAGCGCGGACGAGATCCAGAAGGAATACCAAATCCAGCTCGCATCCAAGATCGCCGGCGCGAACGCGGTCGTCTTCCAGAAGCCGCCGCTCCCCGGCAGCCAGGGCCTGCCCTTCCAGTTCGTCATCAAGACCACCCAGCCCTTCCAGAACCTCTACGGGGTTTCCCAGGCGGTGCTCGAAAAGGCCAAGGCGAGCCACAAGTTCTACTTCGTGGATAGCGACCTGAAGCTGGACAAGCCGCAGGACACCGTCGAGTTGGATCGCAACATGGTCGCCCAGCTCGGCCTCACCCAGGCCGATGTGGGCGGCTCCCTCAGCGCCGCGCTGGGTGGCGGCTATGTGAACTACTTCTCCATCCAGGGCCGCTCCTATCGCGTGATGCCGCAGGTGCTTCAGAAGGACCGCCTGAACCCCGATCAAGTTTTGGATTACTACATCAAGACCCCGCAGGGCGCGATCATCCCCGCGTCCACGGTGGCGACGCTGACCCGCTCCGTCGTGCCCGAGTCCATCAGCCACTTCCAGCAGATGAATTCCGCGACCATCTCGGGCGTGCCCGCCGGCTCCCAGGAGGACACGATCAAGTTCATGGAACAGACGCTGAAGGAAGTCGCGCCTTCAGGCTACACCGGCGACTTCTCTGGCGTGTCGCGGCAGTATGTCCAGGAATCCGGCGGCTTCGCCCTCACGATGATGTTCGCCATCATCATCGTGTTCCTGACGCTCGCCGCTCAGTTCAACAGCTTCCGCGATCCCATCATCATCCTGATCTCGGTGCCGTTGGCGCTCTTCGGCGCGATGAGCTTCATCTTCGCGTTGCCATGGGTGGGCCAGTTCTTCCCGAGCCTCGCCATCACCAAGGTGTCCTTGAACATCTACACCCAGGTGGGCCTCGTCACGCTCATGGGCCTCATCAGCAAGCACGGCATCCTCATCGTGCAGTTCGCCAACGAGCTGCAGCGGTCGGGCATGCGCAAGACGGAAGCGATCCTTGAAGCCGCCGCCATCCGCCTCCGCCCCATCCTCATGACGACGGCGGCCATGGTGCTGGGCGTGTTCCCGCTGGTCATCGCCAGCGGCGCGGGCGCGGCGGGCCGCATCAACATGGGCATCGTGATCTTCACGGGCCTCAGCATCGGCACCTTCTTCACGCTCTTCGTCGTGCCCGCCTTCTACATGATGTTGGGCTCCGATCACCACGCCGAGAGGCGCCACGAGGTCGAAGTCCACGAAGGCTGAGGCGTTCCTAGCGCTCAATAGCGGGACGCAGAGGGCACAGAGAAAAACCTCTGTGCCTTCTGCGCTTTCTCTGTGCTCTCTGCGTTCCTGATGTTGGGGTCGCCCGCCTACGCGAGAAGCCCCTTCGCCACCGCCAGCTCGGCGTTGAGGAGCGCGCCGCCCGCGGCGCCGCGCTCGGTGTTGGAGCCAAGCGCCGTGAACTTCACGCCGAACAGAGGGCAGGAGCGCAGGCGGCCGAGGTGGACCACCATGCCGTCCTCGCTTTCAGCATCTAGGCGCGGTTGAGGACGATCCTCCTCGCGATGAACCCGCAGCGGCCGCGCGGGCGCGGAAGGCAGATCGAGCCCAGGCCGCCAAGCCTCGATGATCGCGCGCACCGCGTCCAGGGAGGGCGCGCCCTTCAGCTTCACGCTCACCGCTTCGGTGTGGCCTTCGATCACCGGGACCCGATGGCACAGCGCCGAGGTGGGCACGGCGGTTCCGAGGATCTTCGGCAACTCCTCTTCCACCTTGTCCTCTTCGCCCGGGATGTGCGGGACGACATTGCCCAGCAGGTCCAAAGAAGGCACGCCCGGATGACCCGCGCCGCTGGCGGCCTGGAGGCTCGTCATGAAGACGGCCTCCACGCCAAACGCCCGGTGCAGCGGCGCGAGCGCGAGCGCGAGGATCGTCGTCGTGCAGTTGGGATTGCAGAGGATGGCTCCCTTCCAGCCGCGGCCGCGCCGTTGGGCCTCCACAAGCTCCAACGCGTGCGCGTTGATCTCGGGCACGAGCAGTGGAACTTCGGGGTCCATGCGAAAGGCGGAGGCGTTGGAGCAGACGAGGGCGCCCGCCTTGGCGAAGGCCGGTTCGAGCCCCCGCGCGGCGACCGCATCCAAGGCGCTGAAGACGAGCGGCGCGAAAACCTTGTCCGGCGAGGCCTCCATGAGCACTTGGTCGTCGAAGCTGGAAGAACACGCGCCCGCGATCCGCCAGGGGACTTCCCCGTAGCGCTTCCCCGCGGAACGCCCGGATGCCGCGAGGTGGGCCACCTCGAACCAGGGATGATCCGCGAGGCGACGAAGCAGGCGCTGGCCCACGACGCCCGTGGCGCCCAGGACGGTGACGGGGATCTTGGTCATGCGAAGGCTCCGGAGGATGTCAGCAGGGCTTCCCGCAACGCGCTTGAGTCGGCGGGCAATGAGACCCGCCGGAGGGGAAGATGCGCCAGATCGGCTAGCGGCTTGGGCACGGGCAGGCGCCAACCCAGGCGCGGTTCCAGCGACTCCGCGAATTTCGCGGGATGAGCGGTGGCGAGGAAGACGCCGTGCTCACCGTCTTTCCGCACATGACGCAAGACGCCGCTCGCCACGGCGCCATGGGGGTCGCCCTGGTAGCCGAGCGCCTTGAGGGCGCGCAGTTCAGCGATGGTCGCGCGGTCATCGAGGCTTCCCCACCTCAGATCGCGGCGGGGATCGCAGAGCTGCGCGACCCGCGCCCAATTATTCGGCGCGCTGATGTCCATGGCGTTGCTGAGGGTCCGCACCGCGGGGCGAGGATCCCAGGAGCCGCCTTCGAGGAAGCGCGGCACGGTGCGGTTGGCGTTGGTGGCCGCGATGAGATCCAGGGGCAAGCCGATCCGCGCAGCCAGGAGCCCCGCGCAGAGATTGCCGAAATTCCCACACGGAACGGCGATGGCGAGCCGTGACGCGCGCCCGCGCAGGCGCGCCCAGGCTTCGGCGTAGTAGAGCGTTTGAGCCAATAGGCGGAGCGGATTGATGCTGTTGGCGCTCACGAGGCCCAGCTCCGCGCAGAGCTTCGGGTCGGCGAAAGCGGTTTTGACCATCGCCTGGCAGGCGTCGAAGTCGCCCTTCACGGCGTAGGAGGTGACGGTTCCGCCCGCGCAGGCGATCTGCCGTTCCTGGATCGGGCTCACGCCGCCTTCCGGATACAGCACCGCCGCGCGGAAGCCTGGCTTTCCCGCGAAGGCCCGCGCCACCGCCGCGCCCGTGTCGCCGCTGGTGGCGCAGAGCACGAGGCGGGCGCGCCGCTCCACTTTCGCGAGCGTCGCGGCCAGCAGGTTGATGCCGTAGTCCTTGAAGGAGAGCGAGGGGCCGTGGAAAAGTTCCAGAACGGCGAGGTCCGGCTGGATCTCCACGAGGGGCGGAGCGAAATCCAGAGCTTCGCGGCTGAGTTCTTCCCAGAAGGCCGCGTCGAAGGCTTGGGTCAGGTGGTGGAGCAGATGGCCGTTGCGCGGATGCCAGGGGAGGTGGAGCACCGCGTCCAGATGGGGAATCTCTTTCAGATCCGCCGGGAGGAACAGCCCGCCGTCTTCGGGGAGGTTGAGCAAGAGCGCTTCCAGGAAAGTCCAGCGCTGGGCCGAGGAGGTGGTGCTGAGGAAGCTCACGCCGCCTCCGTCACGAGCCGTGCGCCTTGGGAGTCCAGGCCGCAGACGCGCACGGTCGCGGCGACACCGGCTCCGTTCCACGCCCGAAGGATCGCCGCGCCGATGGAACCTGCCTCGGAAGGTTCCGCCACGGCGAAGACGGCGGGACCGGCTCCGCTCAAAGTGCAGGCCCAGGCGCCCGCGTCGAGCGCCGCCGCCTGGACGCTCCGGAAGCCAGGGACGAGCGCGGCGCGGTGAGGTTCGGCGATCAGATCGCGGAACCCGTGCCGGAGCGGAGCCTCTTCCTCCGAGTGCAGCGCATGGATGAAGGCGGCGAATTGGCGCGCGTGCGCGACCGCGAGCGTGAGGGGCACCCGCTCCGGCAGCACAGCGCGCGCTTCCCGGGTGGGAAGGCGGAGCTCCGGGCTCGCGATGAGGATGCGCAGATGGGCGGGAAAGGGCAGCGCTTCCGCGTCTCCTGAGGGTGTGATGAGCCGGAGACCGCCCAGCAGCGCTGGAGCCACATTGTCCAGATGCACCGCTCCGCTGGCGTGGGATTCCGATTCTCCCGCCGCGCGGAGCAACGCTGATTCATCGAGCGGCTCCCCGAAGAGCGCGTTCAGCGCCTTCAGCGTGGCTGCCACCGTGGCGGCGCTGGAGCCGAGGCCGCTGCCCACGGGCAGTCCTTTGTGGAGGCGGATCCGGAGAGGCGGCAAGGTCCTTCCCCATGCCGTCGCGAAGGCGGTGGCCGTGAGATTCGCGAGGTTCAGGGTGGGATCCTCCGGGAGCTGATGGGCGAAGGGCCCCTCACAGTGGAGTGAGGGCGCGGGTGCCTCCTCGATCTCAACCACATCGCCGAGCGGCGATCCGTCGAGCGGATGGAGCGCCGCGCCCAGCGTGTCGAACCCCACCGCGAAGTTGCCGATGGAAGCGGGTGCGAAGGCGGTCGCGCGGTTCATGCGCGACCCCTGATCTTCAGCAGGTCCGCGAGCAGGCCCCCGGCGGTGACGGCGGCGCCCGCGCCGTAACCCCGCACGACGAGCGGCTTCTCGGCGTAGGACTCGGTGTGGAAGGCCAGCGCGTTCTCGCCATCTCGGATCGCGCGAAGGGGATGGCTTTCGGGGAGCGCGCGCACGCGGATTCGCGCGCCGTCGGCGTCGGCTTCCGCGACGATCCGGAGCGCTTTGCCGCGATCCTTGAGGGCCTGGGTGTGGGCGCGCATCGGCGCGTCCAGCGTCTTGGCGTGGAGGAGGAATGCCTCGACCTTCCCGGACGCGTCGAACCCTTCGGGCAGAAGGGATTCGAGCTCCACTTCGCCAAGCTCCGAGCGGCCGCCCAGTTCGCGGTGGAGAATGAGCGCCTTGCGCGCGGCGTCCAGGCCCGACAGATCCTCGCGCGGATCGGGTTCGGTGAAACCGAGCCGCTTGGCTTCGTGAACGGCCTCGCTGAAGGCGGCGCCGTCTTCCAGCAGCCCGCAAAGGAAGGAGAGCGACCCGCTCAGGATGCCTTCCACGCGCGCCACCCTGTCGCCGCCGGAGAGAAGATCCCGGAGCGTGGATAGGACGGGAAGGCCCGCGCCCACATTGGTCTCATTGCGGAAGGCGCGGCCAGCCAGCGCGGTCTGCACCCGGAGCAAGCGGGGGAGCGGCCCGCTCGCGAGCTTCTTGTTCGGCGTGGCGATGGAGAAACCCGCTTCCGCGAAACCCGCGTAGGCGTCCACGATGGATTCCGCGGCGGTGCAATCCACGAGGACGGGATTCGGGAGTTGCGCGCCAAGGGCTCGCAGGCGTCCCAGGTCCAAGGGCTCGCCTTCCCGCAGCGCCTGGGGGGCGGACGCGGCGTCCAGACCGGCGGCGTTCACGATATGGCGCCGGCTGTTGGCGAGGGCGACAAGGCGGAGGCGCGGACTCGCGTCGGCGGCACGGCGTCCCAGGAGCTGGAGCAAGTGCCCTCCCACGGTGCCGACGCCGATGAGCACGAGATCGAGACCGGGGAGATCCGCTGGCGCAGGCGGGTGGAGGGGATGATCGAATCGGATGGGGGAAGGCGCGAGAGACATGGGACCTCAGGCGATGGGGGCGAGATCGCTCACGCAGCGCGCGTGGAGAGCGGGGATGAGGGCGGGCAAGGATCGCTCCCGCGCGAGGAAGGCGACGGACACGCCGCCGGACGCGAGCAGCGCGCCGATGGGAGCTTCCAGGCGCGCCAGCGATTCCAGCGCCGGGCGGGGGTCCGCCCGCAGGCCTTCACCCACGAGGGCGACGACGGCCCAGCCGCTTTCCGCTTCCGCGCCTTCTTCCTCAAGGCGGGCGAGCACGGCCAGTGACGCGCCTTCCGCGCGAAGGGCCAGCACATGGCCTTCCGGGCCGCTGATGAAGCCGTAGCGGAGGGCGCCCGCTTCTTCCAGCTCCTGCACGCCGCGCAGGACTTCGGGGAGCTTGGCGTCGAGCGGCCATGCGAGGCGCGTGAGCCCCTCCTTGTAGGCCACCGAGATGGGGCCTTCACCCGCGGCTTCGCGAGCGGCCAACACCTCGGTTCGCGCGCCCCCCTGCTTGAGGGTGTTGGCGACGAGGAGGCGGAATCCCGCGCGGGAGGCTGGCGCGAGCGAATCCGCGTGCAGCACCTTCGCGCCGAACCCCGACAGCGCCGCGGCCTCGGCCTGGGATAGCCGCGAGAGCGGGCGCGCGGTCGGCACGAGGCTCGGGTCGGCGCTGAGGACGCCATCCACATCCGTCCAGATCTGAACTTCGCCCGCCTTCAGCGCCTCGCCGAGCAAGGTCGCGGAAGTGTCGCTTCCGCCGCGTCCGAGGGTCGTCGTCGCGCCATCGGGACCTTGGGCGATGAAGCCTTGGGTCACGAAGACCGCGCCGCGATCCAGTTCCTCCTTCCAGATCAGCGCCGCCCGGCGCGTGGCCGCGAGGTGGGGGCGCGCGGCGCCGTGGCGGCCATCGGTGCGCAGCGCTTCGCGGGCGTCGCGGAAACGCGCGGGCAGGCCCGCCTCCGCGAAGAGCGCCGCGACGAGCCGCGCGCTGAGGGTCTCGCCCACGGAGAGGAGTTCGTCCTTCGCCCGGGGCGCGGCGCCGCCGAAGAGGGACATGCCCTCCAGGAGCGCCTGCAGGCGATGGAAGAGCGGGGTCCAGGATTCCTCGACCGCGGAAGCGAGGCCGAGTTCGTTCGCCACCTCCTCGTGATGGAGCCGGATCGCCTCGGCCTTGGCCCGCGCCGACGCGGGATCGCCCGCGCCCGCGGCCAGGGCGGCGTCCAGGAGGCGATCGGTCGTGCCCTTCAGCGCGGAGACGACGACGAGCCCGCCGTGGGGAAGCTCATGGGTGGCGATGGCCGCGGCCCGGCGAAGCGCGGGCGCGCTGCCGACCGAACTGCCGCCGAACTTGAGGATGGTGAGGGGAGTGGTCACGGATGGCTCCAAACGAAAACGGCCCCGCGGGGTGCGGGGCCGTTGAGGAATCGAAGTGGCGTTCGTCTAGGACGGCCCCGCCGGGGAATCAGTGCGAGTGGTCGTGGTCGTGATCGTCGTCATCGCGCGCATGCCAACGGCCATCCGGATGGACCGGATCGCGGCGGGAGCGGAGAAGGCGATCACCATGATGGGAATGGACTGTATCAGCGAGTGGCGCGATGCACCAATAGGGAAAAGTGTGATCGGTGCCGACCCCTTGCACGACGCGGGTTCGAGCCCTGGACACTGAGAAGGAGCGACGACCCATCTCCTTCTCAGGCAGTTCTCTGCGCCCTTTGTGCTTGCTCCGCGTCCTCTGTGTTCCTCTTTGTGCGATGCGGGAGACAGGACTCATCGCTCACCTCCCGCGAGGCAGAGGAGGTAGTCGAGCCACGCGCTGAGCTGACCCCATTCCAGGAGAAACGCGTCGTGGCCGTGGGAACTGCGGAGCCAACGCAGGCTTCCCAAGCGACCAGCCCGGCGCGCGGCGGTGGCGAGCTCTTCCACCAGCGCGGGCGTGAAGAGCGCGTCGCTGTCAATGCCGAGCACATGGAGCGGGCAGGCGAGGCCCTTCAACGCCTCCACCAATCCGCCGCGGCCGTAGCCGAGGTCGTGGGTCGCCATCGCCCCGAGCAGGGCGTGGTAGCGCGCGCGGCTGAAGCGGCCCGCGAGGGCCTGGCCGTGGTGATCCAGCCACGCTTCGACGCCCGCCGATCCCGTCTCGTCGCGAAAGCGCGCGTCGAGTCCCTGCGGCGCGCGGAAGGAGAGCATGGCGAAACTCCGCGCGAGGGCGATGGCCTCCCGATCCGATAGCGCGCTTTCCAAGATGCGGCGCTCGCCGTGGACCTGGCCGCGCACCCACGCGTCGCTCCGTCCGCCGCAGCCGATGGCGGCGATGGCCTGGAAGCGCGCGGGCACCTGCAACGCCAGTTCCAGCGCCACCATGCCGCCGAGGGAGCCGCCGACGAGGAGGTCGAACTTCAGATCCTCCGATTCGATCCAGGCCGCGATGGCCGCGGCTTGGCCGCGGGCGGTGATGCCTTCGCCTTCGCACAAGCGCGGCGTCCACACCGTGCAGGCCTCCGGCGCGAGGGGCGCGCCGTCCTCGAACAGCGGACCCCACCAGCCCTTGACGGTGCCGCTGTGCGAATCCCGGTCCGCCGCGTCCGGCGTGCCGGTGAGCGCGTGGAGCAGGAGCACGCGCGCGGGGCCATGGCCATGGCGGCGGAAGATCGTGGCGGGTTTAGGAGCTGCGGTCGTGGTCGGCATGAGGCCTCCCCGGGGGATCGCGGTGGGCGGATGGGTCCGCTCGTTTCTCCGAGCGGACCGAGGCGCGGGTTCGCGCCAGTCCGTACGCGATCTCCAGTGAGGTGGCGAGCTCCGCGCAGACGCGTCCGCCATGCCTTCAACTATTCGATTCGTCTTCCATCCTCGCCCACCGTTCCATGGTTGCTCGGCATCTATCCAGCGACGATCATCGCTGGCAGGAATTGGCACCTTGCTTTGCAGCAGGTTGCCAAGGTTTCACAGGGCCTGTCCCTCCACCTTTCTGGATATCGCGCTATGGAACTGGCAAAGATCGTCTAACGAAGGTCCATTGTGGCGAGCCTCGGACCGCGATGCAAGCGCTTTCATGGCAAATCGTCGCCCGGGGACCAGCAGAGCGCCCGGTAAAGGATGCGAAAGGCGTGGCGGAGGAAGCTCATGCCGTCCTCCGGATCATGCCCGCCGCCACGGGGACTTGCGTGGCTTCGTCCACGAGGAGGAAGGCTCCGCCCTCCCGGTGGGTTTCATAGGGGTCGGCGATGAGCGGCTCGCGGCAGGTGAGGCGGGCGCGGGCGATGCCATTGGTGCTCAGGGCCGCCTCGATCGAATCGCTCGGACCTTCCAGATCCGCGAGGGGTGCGAGATGCTCCACTCGCGCGTGAGTTTCGGCGGGTCCATGGCGGAGGGTGTAGCGACGACGGCGATCGAGCGGCGCGTCGCCGAACCAGCACAAGGTGGCGTCG
This sequence comes from uncultured Solibacteraceae bacterium, assembly GCA_964472275.1. Lineage (GTDB taxonomy): Bacteria > Acidobacteriota > Holophagae > Holophagales > Holophagaceae > JAFDVN01. The sequence continues at coordinate 20,658 of CAYYJN010000001.1, read as the reverse complement.
AACGCGCGCGTGGGCGTGGGCTGCGCAGTCGGGTGGGCCAGTAGTCCACCGCGAGGAAGGTCCACTTCTTCGTCAAGGCGGAGGGCGATGCTCTGCCCCGCGACGGCGTGATCCAGCGGCGCGCCTCCCAGCTCCAGGGCCGTCACCCGCGCCGTTCCGCCGGATGGCAGCAGGACGACTTCGTCGCCGATGGCCACGCCGCCGGAGGCGATGCGGCCCAGGTAGCGGCGTTCGCCTTCGTGGCGGCGCACGAGCTGAACGGGGAAGCGGAAGGCGCCGTGCGGGCGCGTGTCCTCCAGGGCGGCGGCTTCGAGCGCTTCCAGCAGCGTCGGTCCTTCATGCCAAGGGAGTTGGTCTCCCCGGTTCACGACCATGTCGCCGCGCAGCGCGGAGAGCGGGATGAAGCTCGGAGCCTCAAGATCGAGCGTCGCGGCGAAGGCGTTGAAGTCCGTCTTCACGCGCTCGAAGACTTCCTGGGACCAACTCACCGCGTCCAACTTGTTCACGGCGACGAGGAGGTGGCGCACGCCGAGCAGATGGACCAGCGCGGCGTGGCGGCGCGTCTGGGGCAGGATGCCTTTGCGCGCGTCCACCAGGAGGATCGCGAGGTCCGCGGTGGAGGCCGCCGTCGCCATGTTGCGGGTGTAGCGCGCGTGGCCGGGCGCGTCCGCCAGGATGAAGCGGCGGTGGCCGCTGCTGAAATAGCGGTAGGCCACATCAATGGTGATGCCCTGCTCCCGCTCGGAGAGCAGACCATCCGTGAGCAGGGAGTAGTCGAGGTCGCCCAGGCCGCGTTCGCGGCTGGCCTTTCGGGCGGCTTCGAGCGCGTCGGGCGGCACGGAGCCCGCGTCGTGGAGCAGGCGTCCGAGCAGCGTGCTCTTGCCATCGTCCACGCTGCCGCAGGCGAGAAAGCGCAGGGCCGGAAGGTCGGAAGGGATCGTCGCGGTCATCAGAAATAGCCCTCTTTTTTTCTCAGTTCCATGGACGCCTCCGAGGTCTGGTCATCCAGCCGCGTGGCGCCGCGCTCGCTCACGGCGGTGAGCAGCGTCTCGGCGATGATCTCGTCCACGCTCCGAGCGGTGGACGCCACCGGCGCGGTGCAAGTGATGTCGCCCACGGTGCGGAAGCGGACGCTGATCCGCTCGGATCGCTCCCCGGGCGCGGGCGGCGTCACCTCCGTCACCGGTGCCAGCAGCGCGCCGCGCCGGACGATCTCCCGCTCATGGGCGAAGTAGAGCGATGGCAGCTCCAGGCCCTCCCGCGCGATGTAGCGCCACACATCCAGCTCCGTCCAGTTGGAGATGGGGAAGACCCGCACATGTTCGCCGGGCAAGGGCCGCGCGTGGTAGAGGCTCCACAATTCCGGCCGCTGGCCGCGCGGATCCCAGCTTCCGTGTTCGTCCCGGAATGAGAACACGCGCTCCTTGGCGCGGGCCTTCTCTTCGTCCCGCCGCGCGCCGCCGAAGAGCGCGTCGAAGCGGTGGAGACGGATCGCGTCCATCAACGCGACGCTCTGATGGCGATTGCGGGGTTCCAGCGGGTGGCGCAGGATGACGCGGCCCTCGCGGATGGCTTCCTCCACATGCCCCACGATCAACTGGGCTCCGGTTTCCCGCGCCCGCGCGTCGCGGAAGGCGATCACGGCGCCGTAGTTGTGGCCGGTGTCAATGTGCAGGAGCGGGAAGGGGAGCGGCGACGGCGCGAAGGCTTTGACGGCGAGATGCAGCAGCACCGCGCTGTCCTTGCCTCCGCTGAAGAGCAGCGCGGGACGGGAGCATTGGGCCACGGCCTCGCGCAGGATGTGGATGGCCTCGCCTTCCAGCAGGTCGAGGTGGGTGAGCGTGGTCGTCATCGCGTTTCCTTGGCGGCGTGCAATCCGCATTCCTTGTGTTCGGGTTCTTCCCACCACCAACGGCCCGCGCGGAGATCTTCGCCAGGAAGGACGGGGCGGGTGCAGGGCGCGCAGCCGAGGCTGGGATAGCCCGCGTCATGGAGCGGGTTGGTGGGAACCGCGTGATCGCGGAGGAAAGCGCGGGTCCGTTCGTAGCTCCACCCGATGAGCGGATTCACTTTCAGGATTCCGCCGTGGGCCCAGTCCAGCTCGAAGGCTCCGAGTTCCGCGCGGGTTGGATTCTGCGCGCGCCGCAGTCCGGTGATCCAGGCTTCCGCTCCCGTCAGCGCGCGCTTCAGCGGCTCCACTTTGCGGATGGCGCAGCAGGCCTTTCGCAGATCGAGGCTTCGATAGAAGGCGTTCACGCCCTGTGTGTTGACGAAGGCCTCCACCGCCGCGCGATCCGGGAAGTAGGTTTCGATGGGAATGCCATAGCGGTCCTGCAGCCGCTGAAGGGTGTCGTAGGTCTCGGGGTGGAGGCGGCCCGTGTCCAGGAAGAAGACGCGCGGCTTCACGGCGCGGTGGCTGAGGAGTTCCAGCAGGGCCGCGTCTTCCAGGCCCAGGCTGCACGCGAAAGTGAGCGCGGCGCCGAAGGTGTCCAGCGCGAAATCCAGAATGGCCTCGGCATCTTCGCCAAGGCGCGCGTTGAGCGCTTCCACTTCGAAGGCGTTGAAGCGAATCATGCGACCCCCATGGCCCGGGCGAGTCCGAGGATCACGGCGAGCAGATTGAAGCGGAGCGCCAAGCGCCGGAAGCGAAGCTCCTCCACGCGGGTGGCGAGGACATGTCCAATCAGGAGCCCTCCCAAGGCGGGAAGGAGCAGCGCCAGCGCGAGGCGAAGCCCTTCCACCGTGAACAGGCCAAGGAGCGCGAAGATCCCGGTGGCGAGGACGGTCTCGACGGCGCGCAGCAGGCTGATGGCGGCGCGGGCGTCGTCCTTCCCGTAGCCGCGTTCCTGGGCGTAGAGCGACAGCGGCGGGCCGGAGAGGGTGGCGAGGCCGTAGCACAGGCCCGTGGCGAAGCCGAAGCCCGCGCGCGCCCGGGTGCCGAGCGGACGCGGATGGGCTGGCCGCGCGAACAGCTGGAAGAGCACGAGGGGCAGCAGCACTCCGTAGCAGATCAGCTTCAAAGGGCCCGCGGGAAGATGGCGCAGCAGCAGCGCGCCGAGGATGATGCCGGGAAGGAGGGCGAGCGCGAAGGGACGCAGCTCCTTCATCAAGGGGAGGGCGCGCCGGCGGTGGATCCACGCGGCGCCGAAGTTGAGGGGCAGCTCGATGAGCGTGAGGGCCGGGTTCAACAAGCGCACGGGCGCGAAGATCAAGCCGCTCGGCACCATGAGGCTGGAGAAGCCATAGCCCAGCAGGCCGTTCACCACGCCCGCGGCGAGCGCGGCGGCGGCGAGGAAGGCGGTTTCCGCGCCGTTCATGGCGCGACTTCCTGGGCGAGGAGGGCCTGGAGCCGGTCCGCGCCCGCTTGGGCCGCGAAGTCGCCGAAGGAGGCGTCGCCTTCCGCGCGCCACGCGCCGAAGAGCCGGTCGAAGAGGTCGGGAAGATCCGCGAGCGCGACCTTCTGCTTCACCTCGAAGGCGAGGCGATCGCCTTCTTCCGATCCTCCGGCGTAGAGCGCGTAGCGCCCCGGAGCCTGGCCCGCCAAGGCCAGCTCGGCGCTGTAGGGCCGCGCGCAGCCGTTGGCGCAGCCGGTCATGCGGAAGACCGGCGCGCGGCCCGTGAGACCGTGACGCTTCAGCGCGGTTTCAAGATGGGTGAGCACCTCGGGCAGGGCGCGCTCCGCCTCGGCGATGGCGAGGCCGCAGAAAGGCAGCGCCGGGCAGGCGAGGGCGCGATCCCGCAAGGGCGAAGGGCTGAACGGCGAGACGCCCCGCGCGGCGAGGATCTCTTCGATGTCGGTGCGGTCGTCCTCCAGGATGTCCATCAGCAACAGATCCTGATCCGGCGTGATCTGGACGCTCAGCTCGAAGTCTTCCACCAATTCCCGCAGCGCCGTCTTGAGCGGGTGGCCCGGACGATCGGCGACGCGGCCGGATTCCACATGGAAGCCCAGCGCCCAGGTGCCGTCCTCGCGGGGAATCCAACCCAGCACCGGACTGGTGTTCCAGGCGGGAAGCGCGCGGTCCTCGAAGGCGCCGCCCCAGCGCCGCTCGACTTCCGCGCGGAACCAGGCGAGCCCCTTGGAGGCGATGAGGTACTTGAGCCGCGCGCGTTTGCGGTCGGCGCGGTTGCCGTGATCGCGCTGGGTGGTGACGACGGCTTCGGCCACCGGCAGGAGTTGGTCGGCGGGAATCCAACCCAGAAGGTCCGCCAGGCGCGGGAAGGTGGTCGGATCGTTGTGGGTCATGCCCATGCCGCCGCCCGCGAAAGCGAAGAAGCCATCCAATGCGCCCTGAGAATCGAAGGTGGCCGCGAAGCCGAGATCGTTGGTGTAGAGGTCAATGAGGTTCTCGCCAACCACGGTGAGGCCGATCTTGAACTTGCGGGGCAGGTAGGCCTCGCCGAGCAGCGGCTCGGCCTCCTTCTCCGGGTCCACGCGCTCGCCATCCAGCCAGATCTCGGCGTAGGCGTTGGAGCGCGCCTCGAAGCGGCGGGCCAGGAGATCCGCGATGCGGTCGAGCTGGGCGATGTCGGCGCGCTTCCACGGGTTCGGAGCTTCCGTCACATTGCGCACCACATCGCCGCAGGCGCCCTTCGAGGCGAGCAGCACCGCGTGGAGGCGCTGGAGCGTCGGTTTCGCGGAACCCTTCAGGATGCCGTGCAGCTCGATGCACTGGCGGGTGGTGAGACGCAGCGTGCCGTCGCCGAAGCGATCCGCGAGCTCATCCCAGACGAGGTACTGTTTCGCCGTGAGGCGACCGCCCGGGATGCGGCCCCGCACCATCAGCACGGGCGGGTTCGACGGATCGCCTTTGCGGTCGCGGTCTTTCTGCTGGTAGAAGCCGTGGGGCTTGAGGAGTTGCTGCGCGTCGGACGAGAAGCCCGGCTCAGGCGAGGCAAGCTCGGCTTCGAGCGTGCCGCGCAAGTGGCGGGAGCCGCGCTTCAGCGCCTCGGCGGCGCTTTCCTTCGGTTGCGATTCAAGCGGTGCGGTCATGGTCATCTCCGGGAAGGGCGAGATAGGTGGATTCGAAATCGCGAAGGAGGGCGCGAAGCGCGGCGGTGCGCGTGGCGGGGTCCGGCAGGCGCTCCCGCAACCGCTCGCGGAGTGCCGTGAAATCCCGGAGCAGACGCTGATCGGGCAGCAGGGATTCGAGCGCGAGCCGCAGGCTCCGGCTGAGGCCGGGGAAGGCGCCGTGGGTGGAGATGGCGAGCTTCACCGGGCCGCGGGTGAGGACGGAGGCGAAGAGGGCGTCGCAGGCGGGCGGGTCGTCCACCGCGTTCACCCAGATGCCGCGGGCGCGCGCCTCGGCGGCGATGCGCGCGTTCACGGTCGGGTCGTTGGTGGCGGCGATGGCGAGTTGGACGCCGTGGAGATCGGAAGGCTGGAAGGCGCGGGCATGCAGCTTCAGTCCCCGGGCTTCCCATTGGAAAGCCGAGCTGAACCGCGTGGCGACGATCCGAAGATCCGCCCCCGCCTCCCGGAGCTGCGCGAGCTTAGCCCGCGCGACGCTCCCGCCCCCGACCAACAGCACCGGCTTCGCCCTCAAGTCGAGGAAGAGCGGAAGAAGGGACATGGGATTGGGTCACGAATGAGGAGGATGGAAGGGGATGGACGCGAGCGGCGATCGCCGCGCCCAGGAGCACGATGCCGGGGCCATCGGTGAGGGGACACAAGTGCCCTTCCGCGGCGAGACGGAGGTTCGAAAGGGTCGTGCGCTGGCCGGGCCAGGACGCGCATTCCACGAGCGCGATGGGCAGCGACGCGGGCGCGCCGTGCTCCAGCAGCCGCCGCGCGATGGCCTTCAAAGAGCGCGTGCCCATGTAGATCGCGAGCGTCGCCTTGGAGCGCGCCAGCTCCGCCCAGTCGGTACCCGCTTCCAGCAGGTGATGGCCTTCGAGGATGCGCACCTCGCGGGAGACGCCGCGATGCGTGATGGGAATGCCCGCCGCCGACGCCGCGCCTTGGAGCGCGCTCACGCCCGGAATCAATTCGAAGGGGATGCCGACGGCTTCGAGGAAGGCGGCCTCTTCGCCGCCCCGCCCGAAGATGAGCGGATCGCCGCCCTTCAGCCGGGCCACGCGGCGTCCGGCCCAGGCGTGTTCGAGGAGCAGCTCGTGGATCTCCGCCTGCGTCGTGCCAAGGCCGCCGCAGCGCTTTCCCACGGGGAGGGCGCGGGCGCTTTCGGGGAAGAGCGCGTGGAAGCCTTCTTCCAGCAGCGCGTCGTAGAGGATCACCTCGGCTTTCCGCAGCGCGCGGAGGCCGCGCAGGGTCAGAAGGTCGGGGCTGCCCGGTCCCGCGCCGATGAGGCTGACGAGACCGGGGTTCAGAAACGCGGAATCAACTCGTTCGGACATGGAGGCTCCTGGGCGTTGGGGTCGGGCATGCGGCGCGGGCGCGCATGGGACACCAACAGGCGGGAGCCTGGAAGGGGATCGCGGTGGGGGTGTGGCGTGCGTCGCGCATGGTGGGGCTCCTGGAAAGGGGCTCCTTGCCGTTCCTCGCGATCGAATGGGTGCGATCCGCCAGTTCCTGGCAGTCCGTCATCTTCCCGGAATTGCTTCCGGCGGGAGTTGGCACCACGCTCGAGCCATCGAAGGCTCGCAGCAGGTTGCCAAGGTTTCACAGGGCCCGTCCCTCCACCTTTCTCGATATCGCGCTGCTGGAACTGGCAAAGATCCGCGTCAGACTTTCAATCTAATAATCCAGACAAAAAGAGTCAAGAAAATTGTTCGCCCGTCAAACCTGGGCTTCGGAGGGGGTCTGGATCGTTTGAATCGGAAGCGTGTCGAGGGCTCGTTGAAGGTCCTCGATGAGGTCGCTCGCGTCCTCGATGCCGATGGAAAGGCGGATGAGGCCATCGGAAATGCCCGCCTTGATTCGCGCTTCGGGCGTCATGGAGGCGTGGGTCATGCTCGCGGGGTGGGCCACGAGCGACTCCACGCCGCCCAGCGATTCCGCGAGGGTGAACCAGCGCAGCGAGCGGAGGATGTGATCCACGCGCTCGCGGGAGCCATCCTTCAGCTCGAAGCTGAGCATGGCCCCGGGGCCATCCTGCTGGCGTTCCGCGAGGGCGCGCTGGGGATGGGACGCGAGTCCCGGGTAATGGACGACGCGCACTTCCGGCCGCGCTTCAAGGAAGGCCGCGACTTCCGTCGCGCCGATCTGGTGTTGCTTCAGCCGCACTTGGAGCGTCTTGAGGCCGCGCAGCACGAGGAAGGAATCGTGGGGCGACTGCGAAGTGCCCAGCAGGTTGTTGAGGCTCTGAATCTGCTGGGCGAGGGCGGTGTTGCCCGGCGCGGCGAGCACGGCGCCGCCCACCACATCGCTGTGGCCGTTGAGGTACTTGGTCGTGGAGTGGATGACGAGGTCCGCGCCGTGCTCGAAGGGCCGCTGCAGGGCGGGCGAAAGGAAGGTGTTGTCCACGGCCGTGAGCGCGCCGTGGGCCTTGGCGATCTTCGCGACGGCGGCGATGTCGGTGAGCCGGAGCAGCGGGTTGGAGGGCGTCTCCACCCAGATCATCCGCGTGTTGGGCCGCAGCGCCGCTTTCAGCGCGTCGAGGTCGGCGAGGTCGAGGTAGGTGACTTCCAAGCCATAGGTCTTCTTCGCGTGCTCGAGCGCGCGGAAGGTGCCGCCGTAGCAGTCCACGGTGGCGATGAGGTGACTTCCCACAGGCAGCAGGTTCAGCGCGACGAGGATCGCGCTCATGCCGGTGCTGGTGCAGGTGGCGCCGGAGCCGCCTTCGAGGATCGTGAGTGCCTCTTCCAGGCAGGCGCGCGTCGGATTGCCGCTTCGGGTGTAGTCGAACCCTGAGTTGGTGCAGATGTCCTTGAACGCGAAGGTGGAACTCAGGTAGAGCGGCGGCATCACGGCGCCGTAGGAAGGATCGGGCTGCACGCCCGCGTGGACGCACCGCGTGGCCGCGCGGGCCGTAGGCACGAGGGCGGGGCGCTGGCCCCATCCGGCCTTCGTCGCGCTCTCCGGAGGAAGGATCGTGAAGTGGTAGGCCGGGTTTCCCGGGATGTTGGAGTCGAGGTGGGTGTCGGTCACGGGGGCTCCTTTAGGCGCTGAAGTAGCGGGCTTGGGGGTGGGCGGCGACGAGCGCCGAAGTGGAGAACTCGGGATCCATCTGGAAGGACTCGGTGAGCGAGACGCCGATGCGCGCGCCGTCCAGCAGGTCGAGGATCGCGGCGTTGCCTTCCAGATCGGGGCAGGCCGGGTAGCCGAAAGAGAAGCGCGAGCCTTGGTAGCCCTGCGCGAAGAGCGCGCGGCCCTTCAGGTCCTTGCCCGCGATGCCCAGCTCGGCGCGGATCTTCGCATGCAGCCATTCCGCGCCCGCTTCCACCAACTCGGTGGCGAGGCCGTGGAAGAGGAAGTAATCCCGGTAATTGTTCGCGCCATAGAGGGCGCGGTCCTGCTCCGCCGCGCCTTCGCCGAGGGTGATGAGCTGGAAGGACACGCAATCACCTTCAGCCGAAAAGTAGTCGGGGATGGCGAGACGCCGCCCCGTGGTCTGGCGCGGGAAGGGGATGCGCAGGCGTTCGTGGGTGCGATTCTCGGGATCAAGGATCACGAGTTCATCCCGGTCCGGGCGGCAGGGAAAGTGGCCGTAGCGCGCCTTGGGCTTGAGGAAGCCTTCCGCTTCGAAGCGCGCGCGCCACCGGGCCAGCTCGGGCTCGGCCTTCTCGCGCAGCAGGTCCGCGAAGGCCTCGTCGCTGAGCGCGCCCTGGCTGAAGCCCCAGCGGTTGCGGAGCACGACGAAGGTGTCGAGGTAAGCGAACAGGTCGTCGAAGGTGGGCGCCACTTCCCGCACGCCCCAGAAAGGCGGCACGACCGGCGCGGCGTCCTTCACCCAGGAGCTTCGGCCTTCCGGGGTGAGGTCCACGGCGGCTTGTCCCCGGCGCACCACGCGGATGGCGGGCGCGACGGGCGCGGGCGGCGCGAGCGCGATGCTGTCGCCGGAGACGAGCGCCTGCATGTGGCGCAGGCCCTCGAAGGCATCCTCGGCGTAGAGCACCGCGCCGGAATAGGCGCGGCGGCAGTCGCCTTCCACATAGTCCCGGGTGAGCGCGGCGCCGCCGAGCATGACGGGCACCTTGAGGGCCTTGCGTTCCAGTTCTTCCAGATTCTCCTTCATGACGACGGTGGATTTCACGAGCAGGCCCGACAGGCCGATGGCATCCGCGGGCCAGGCTTCCAGTTCGTGGAGGATGGAATCAATGGGCTGCTTGATGCCGAGGTTCTTCACTTCGAAGCCGTTGTTGCTGAGGATGATGTCCACGAGGTTCTTGCCGATGTCGTGCACATCGCCCTTCACCGTGGCGAGGAGGATGCGGCCCTTGCGGGCGGAGGCTTCCTTCGGGAGCAAGGGCTCCAGGTGGCCGATGGCCGCCTTCATCGCCTCGGCGCTTTCCAGCACGAAGGGGAGCTGCATCTCGCCGCGGCCGAAGCGCTCGCCCACGGTATTCATCCCTTCCAGCAGCACCTCGTTGATGAGGCGCAAGGGCTCGTCGCCGAGCGCGAGCGCCTCGTCGAGATCGCCGATGACGCGGCGCTTGTCGCCATCCACGATGTCGCGCTGGATGCGCTGCTCCAAGGTGAGGGAGGCCACATCCTCCTGCTGGATGGCGGGCGCGCCGGAACTGGCGCGTTCGAGCACGGCCTTGAGCGGGTCGTAGCCTTCCCGGCGGCGGTCGAAGATGAGGTCGTCGTAGAGGGCGCGGGTTTCGGCATCCAGCTTGGCGACGGGAATGACTTTCGCGGCGTTGAAGATGGCGAGGTCGAGCCCGGCCTCCACCGCGTGGTGGAGCATGAGCGCGTTGAGGATCCTCCGAGGTTCCGGCGCGAGGCCGAAGCTCACATTGGACGCGCCGAGCATGGTGAGCACGCCGGGCAACTCGGCCTTGATCCGACGGATCGCCTCCAGCGTCGCCGCGGCGCTGGCGCGGAATTCCTCGTCGCCGCTTCCCAGCGTGAAAGTGAGCGGATCAAGGATGAGGTCGCTGGGATCGAGCCCGTACTCGCCCACCACGAGCGCGTGGAGCCGCTTGGCCACGGCGACTTTGTCCTCCACCGACTTGGCCATGCCCTTCTCGTCAATGGTGAGGGCGACCACGGCGGCGCCGTAGGTCTTGCAGAGGTCCAGGATCTTCCGCGCCTTGCCCTCGCCATCCTCGAAGTTGATGGAGTTGACGACGCACTTGCCCGGCGCGCGCTGCAAGGCCCGCTCCAGCACCGGGACTTCCGTGCTGTCCAGCATGAGCGGGAGCTGGACTTGGGTGACGAGGCGCTTTAGGTACTCGTCCATGTCCCGCACTTCGTCCCGTCCCACATAGGCCGTGCAGATGTCCAGGAGATGCGCGCCCTCCTTGGCCTGCTCCTTGGCGATGGTGACGAGGCCATCCCAGTCTTCCTGAGCGAGCAGGTCCCGGAACTTCTTCGATCCGTTCGCGTTCGTCCGCTCGCCGACGATGAGGGGCCGCGGCTCCTGGGCGAAGGGCACGGACACATAGAGGCTCGCCGCGCCCCGCTCCAGGATGGGCTTTCGTCGAGGCGCCGCGAGGCTGCCGACCTTCGCCTTCAACGCGCGGATGTGGTCCGGTCCGGTGCCGCAGCAGCCGCCGAGGATGGAAAGACCGAGATCCTTCGCGGCGGAAGCCACCTGGTCGGCGAAGCCTTCCGGCCCGAGCGGGTAGACGACCTTGCCGCCTTCGTTGCGCGGAAGGCCCGCGTTGGGCAGGCAGCTGATGGGCACGGGGCTTTGATGCGAAAGCACCTGGAGGTGCTGGCGCATCTCCTCGGGGCCCGTGGCGCAGTTGAGGCCGAGCACATCCACGCCGAGGGCTTCGACGCTGGAGAGCACCGCGCCGATGTCCGAGCCCACGAGCAGGGTGCCCGTCGTTTCCACCGTCGCCTGCACCCAGAGCGGCACGCGGCGCTTGGCTTCCGAGAAGGCATCCTTCGCCGCGCGCACCGCCAGCTTGATCTGGCCGAGGTCCTGGCAGGTCTCGATGAGGATCGCGTCCACGCCACCGGCGAGCAGCCCCCGCACTTGGGTTCGATAGGACTGGAGCATCGCCCCGTAGTCCGTGTGGCCGAGGGTGATCAGCTTGGTGCCCGGGCCCACCGAGCCGATGACGAAGCGCGGTCCGCCGAATTGGGAAGCCGCTTCCCGAGCGAGCTTGGCGGCGGCGACATTGAGATCAAAGGCGCGATGCGCCAGGCCAAATTCCGCGAGCACCAGCTCGTTGGCGCCGAAGGTGTTGGTCTCGACGGCATCGGCTCCGGCCGCGAAGTAGCTGGCGTGGATGCCGCGAATCCACTCCGGCCGCCGCTCGTTGAGCAGCTCCACGCAGCCCTCGAAGGCCACGCCCCCGAAGTCGTCCACGGTCGGGTTGTGTTTGAAGATCTGCGTCCCCATGCCGCCGTCCAGCAGCAGCACGCGATCGTTGAGGATGGTTTGAAGGTCCGTCACAAATCACTCGAAGAAGGTGAACCACGGAGACACAGAGGCGCAGAGGCAATGCCCTTGATGAGTTCTCTGAGTCTCCGTGCCTCCGTGGTTCATGCTTTTAAATCCCCAAATACTCGATCGCCACATCGCCATGCAGCTTCACGCGGCAGGCGAGGCGCTGGTCGGCGGGGGCGTCGAGGCTCGCGAGGAAGTCGCGCTCTTCGGCGTCGGGCGCGCTGCACGCGGCTTGTCCATCCGCCACGCGCACGCGGCAGGTTCCGCAGGAGCCGGTGCGGCAGCCGAAGGTGATGTCCGCGCCCACCGCTTCGGCGACTTCCGCGAGGCCGATGCCCTCAGGCGCTTCCGCCTCCAGGTCTTCGAGCAAAAAATGCACGCGCACGCTCATGCCGCGCCCTCCTTCACCTGTTGGATGAGCGGCGCCACCAACTCCACCTGCCCGAAGGGCGCCGAAAGCTGGAGCCCGCGGATGCGGGGCTGGATGGTCGCGACGATTTCATGGGCGAGGGCGAGCCCCTCCTTCACCTGGTCCTCGGCCGCCGTCCAGCGGCCCATGCGCGCCAGCACCGCGGGCGGCACGAAGACGCCGGGAAGTTCGTGGGCCATGAACTGCGCATTGCGGAGGCTCTTGAGCGGCCAGATGCCCGCGATGACGGGAACGCCGAAGGGTTCGGCGAAATCGAGGAAGCGGAAGAGGCTGTCCGCGTCGAAGACCGGCTGGGTGATGGCCCACTGCGCGCCCGCCTCGACCTTCCAGCGGAAGCGGGCCCGCTCGCGCTCCAGATCCAAGGCGACGGGGTTGGCGCCGACGCCGATGGAGAAGGGCGTGGGCTGGCCGATGGCCGCGCCGCCCAGATCGAGGCCCGTGTTCAAGCGTTTCACGATGTTGATGAGGCCGATGGCGTCCACATCGAAGACGGCCGTCGCTTGCGGGTAAGGGCCGAGCTTCGGCGGATCACCGGTGATGGCGAGCACATTGCGAAGGCCCAGCGCCGCCGCGCCGAGCAAGTCCGATTGGATGCCGAGGAGGTTGCGGTCGCGGCAGGCGTAGTGGAGCACGGTCTCGATGCCGACTTCGCGCTCGATGAGCAGGGCGGTCGCGAGCGCGCTCATGCGGGCCATGGCGCGCGGACCGTCGGGCACATTCACCGCGTCCACGCCGAGCGCTTTGCAGGCGCGGGTCTTGGCGAGCAGGCGGTCCGTTTCCATGCCGCGCGGCGGAACCAGTTCGATGGTCGTCACGAAGCCACCGCCCGCGAGCTTCTGCGCGAAGCGGCTGCGCCGCTCCACGGGCACTTCCTCCGAAGGCGCGTCGTGGGAAGCGGTGATGACGGGACCGCCCGCCGCGACGAAGGCGCGCTCCTGACGAAAAGCTCCCGCCATCGCGCGGATGTGGGAAGGCGAAGTGCCGCTGCAGCCGCCGATGGCGCGCGCGCCGCCTTGCAGCGCCTGTCGCGCGAATTCGCCGAGGTATTCGGGACTCGATGGGTAGAGCACGCGGCCATCCACCTGCCGCGGCAGGCCCGCGGAGGGTTTGAGGATGATGGGCAGCGTCGTCGCCGCGCGGAAGCGCTTGAGCAGCGCGAGCAGTTGGGCCGGGCCGCCGCCGCCGTTGGCGCCGAGCAGGTCCGCGCCCCATTCGGCGAGCTTCGCCGCGTACCACTCGGGCTCCGCGCCGTAGAGCGTGCAGCCGCCATCGCCCGGGGTCATCATCGCGACGATGGGCAGGTCCGACACGGCTTTCACGGCGGCGATGGCCTGGCGGATCTCGTTGAGGTCTTCAAACGCCTCCAGCACGAAGAGGTCCACGCCGCCTTCCAGCAGCGCTTCCGCTTGTTCGGTGAAGATCGCTTTCGCTTCGTCGAAGCTCGTGGGTCCCCAGGGTTCGATGCGGAGGCCGAGCGGCCCGAGGCAGCCCGCCACCCAGCCTTCGCCCGCGGAGGACGCCAGCGCCTCGCGCGCCAGCTTGGCCCCGGCGGCGTTGATCTCCGCGAGTTTTTCGGAGAGGCCGTAGCCGCTCAGCTTGGCGCGGTTCGCCGCCCAGGTGTTCGTCGTGAGCACCTGCGCGCCCGACGCGCGGAACGCTTCGTGGATGCCGCGCACGACGCCGGGGTTCGCGAGGTTCTCGCCGTCGAAGGAGCGGTTGAAGTGCGTGCCGCGCTCGTAGAGGGCGGTCGGCGTGCTGCCGTCGAAGAGGACGGCGCGGCCTTCGTCGAGGGCTTGGCGGAAGGAGGAGGACATGGTGGCCTTTCGGGAAACAGCCCGAGGGGCGCCACCAGAAAGGAGAAGCTACGGAGAAGCCTTCGCCCCGTCCATCATCTTCCACCTTCAATCGTCTTGATCCGTCGTCAGCTCATAGCCTTCGGCATCTCTCCAGCGACCATGCGTCGCTGGCAGGAATTGGCACCGTGCGTTGCCGCCGGTTGCCAAGGTTTCACAGGGCCTGTCCCTCCACCTTTCTGGATAACGCGCTCTTGGGCTGGCAAAGATCAGCCCCCAGGATGCATCCTCTGTGCGGCGAGCGCAAGAGGGCGCGATCGGCTACCGGCTTCCGGCCACGAGCTACCGGGCGGGTCGAGGCATGCGGAGCGCCCGGCTGGATCTCATTGAAGCGCTTTGATCGCCTCTACTTATCTGGCAAAGGCGTGGTCTTCAACGCGCGCGCTGTCTGATCCTCGTGGCAGATGCCCTTGAAGGATGCGATGTAATCGGCGAGCGGTTCGAGCCCCATGGCTTCCCGGCGCTCATCCACATGGGTGGGGTCTTCGATGGGGCGCGGTGTCCAGGCCCCAGGGCCCGTGCAATAGCCCTGAGTGCCGAAGCGCTGAAGTCGACGGTCATTCACTGCGACACGATCATACAGAAGGGCGAAGGTGGAAGGATTCGTCTTGCCGGTCGCGACCAGGGGTTCAAGCAGTGTAAGGACGCGCTTCTGGAAGGGAAGATCGCCATCCGCGTGTTGAGCCAATGTCCATGCCTCGTTGTCGGCTTTGTCGCCCCATGTAGTCCGGTCGAACCAACCCCAGCGGTCCAGCAATGCTTTGAAAATGCTGAGATTCTCCGCGTCCACTGCGCTATTGCGCGATTGCATGGCGGTGAAGAAGGCCTGCTCAGCGGGTGTGCTCCCGTAGCCATGCGCATTCGGAACGAGCCACTGGCTTCGGACGAACTGATCCATGGCGAAGAGATGGGCCAGGATCAGCTTCGCATCCGCTTGGCGTTCGATGGAAAGATGCGCCGTCGCGAAGTCCGCGCGGCGCTTGGCGAGTTCCACATCGAAGGCCGCAAGATCCCTTTGACAGGGGGAAGTTCCTTCCGCGGACGGAGATTGCAGGATGGCTGGTGGAATGAACATGGCTGTTGCTACTCGGCTGCGTAGTAATCGCGGATCTTCCGAGCAAAAAGGCCGAGGAACACGCCCGCTGCCCCGATCACCACATCCAACTTTCCGAGTGAGGATGAAAAGCGATTGGCGAGGAAGATTCCCAATCCAATCCAGAACAACGCTTGCCCTACGAACTCAATAAGCGCCCAGGAGAGCCCCCCCTTGGCTTTCCGAGCTTGGTTTGATGAGGCCATGGGCAGACTCGCGAAGTCGGGTGTTGATGACTACTCGATCGGCAGCCGCCCCTGCGCTTGCCGGATGATCGCCGGGACATGCAGATCCTCCGCCGCGCCGACGACTTCGCCGCTCGGCGTGGGCGCTTGGGGCAGGAGGCGCGTGGGGGTGGGAGTGTGCATCTGCGGGGCAGCCATCGGCGTGTGGTCGGGCACTTCGCCGTAGATGGGGCCGGTGCGCACGACGGGGCGGGAGCCTTCGAGATTCAGGCTGCTGCGGCGTTCCTGCTCCAGCTCTTCGTCGCCATCGAAGCCGCTGGCGAGGACGGTCACATGGACGCGGTCCTCCATCTCCGGCGCTTCCACGGTGCCGAGCTTGATCTCGGCGACGCCGTGGTAGTGGTCCTGGAGGAAGTTCATGGCGGTCTCGACGCCGAGGAAGCCCTGCTGATCCCAGTTGGCGACGACGCTGACGATGACATGGCGGGCGGAACCTTGCTGGGCGCGCTCCAGCAGCGGGCAGGCCAGCGCCTTCTTGAGCGCGTCGAGGACGGCTTCCTCGCCGCGGCCCTGGCCGGTGCCGATGAGGGCTTCGCCGCCTTCGCGGAGGATCGCCTCCACATCCGCGAAGTCGGAGTTCATGATGCCGGGGCGGAGGATGAGATCCGCGATGCCGCGCACGCCTTGGATAAGCACGGAGTCGCCGGCGCGGAACATGTCCTTGAGGCTCGCGCGTGCCTCCACGAAGCTCTTGAGCCGTTCGTTGGCGACGACGATGACCGTGTCCGCCGCGCCGCGCAGGTTCTCAAGCCCTTGCAGGGCGCGGTCGCCCTTGGCGCGGCCCTCGAACTGGAAGGGCGTGCAGACGACGGCGACGGAGAGCGCGCCCAGCTCCCGCGCGCAGCTCGCGACGACGGGCGCCGCGCCGGTGCCGGTGCCGCCGCCCATGCCCGCGGCGATGAAGACCATGTCCGCGCCGCGAAGGGCGGCCAAAATCTCCTCGCGACTCTCTTCCGCCGCGACGGCGCCGCGCTCGGCGTTGCCGCCGGCGCCGAGGCCGCGGGAGGACTGCGGCCCGAGGGGCAGCTTCACATGGGCCTGGCTGAGGCCGAGGCACTGCTGATCGGTGTTCATGGCCAGCAGCTCCACGCCGCTCACGCCGCCCTCGACCATGCGGTTGATGGCGTTGCATCCGGCGCCGCCCACGCCGACGACCTTGATGCTGGCGCCGGGCAGGTGCTGGGGTTCGGGCAGGAAGGGGATCTCAGGCATCGGTCCATTCCTCCTAAAACATCTTCTTGATCCAGTCCACGGGGTTGCGGGCCGCGCCGCCGCGCCGCTCGCCCCCGGAGACGCCTTCGTTCAGTTCACGCGCCATGAACTTGATGGCGCCGAGCGCGTTCGTGCAGTGCGGATTGCCGGTCACCTGGGGCAGGCCGGTCACGCCCTGCACGCGGCCGAGCGCCACGCGGGGGCGGCCCAGGATGGTCTGGGCGAGGATGGGCAGGTGCGTGAGCAGGCTGCCGCCGCCGACGAGGTGCACGCCGCCGTGGATCTCGTGGAGCGCGCCCGTGCGGCCGATTTCCGCGAGCACGAGGTTGAGCAGCTCGTGGGCGCGCGCCTGGAGCACTTCCGCCACTTCGCGGCGGCTCACCTGGCGGCCCTCTTCTTCCAGCTCGATGTATTCCTCGCCCTGGATGGCGGAAGGCAGCACCGTGCCGTAGCGCAGCTTGATCTTTTCGGCGGCGGAGATGCCGCCCAGGTGCTTGGTGATTTCCAAGTCCTTGGTGAAGAGCTTGCCGCCCACCTGGATGGCCGCGGAGTGGAAGAGGCTGCCGTGCAGGAAGACGCCCAGGTGGGTCAGCTCCTCGCCGATGTCCACCACCACCGCGCCGTTCTCGCGGTCCTCGCGGGAAAGGGCGGCTTCGGCGCTGGCCAGCGGCGAGTAGATGAGTCCCGCGCCATCGAGGCCCGAGTCGTCCAGCGCCTTCTGGATGTTCCGCACGACGGTGTTGGGCGCGACGATGAGGCGCACTTCCGCCTCCAGCGTCTCGCTGTACATGCCTACGGGGTTGCGCACATCGCGCTGGCCCTTGAGGTGGAACATCTGCGGGATGCGGTGGAGGACCTTCTCCTCCTTCGCCAGCTTGCAGTTGGCCGTGGCCTGATCCAGCACGCGGTCGCGGTCGGCGGCGGAGATGATGCGGTCGGCGTTGGAGATGGTGATGGAGTCGCGGAGGTTCTCGCCCTTGAACTGGACGCCATCCACCACGACCTTGATGCCGCTCACCTTCGTCTGGCCCGCGGTGCGCATGGCTTCGTCCACCGCGCGCTGGATGGCGCTGGTGGTGAGGGCCATGTCGTTGATCTCGCCCATGCGGATGCCGCCCTGGGGGCTGACCATGCCCGCGCCGGTCACTTGAAGGGAGCCGTCCTCTTCCTGAACGGCGACAACTGCGATGACTCTGCTAGCGCCTAGATCAACTCCGAGCAGTGTTGCGCGCTGTGTCATCGCGTCCCTTGGTTCCCTGCCCAGAACTCTAGCGCACTTCCGGGCGCGGTTGGAGGGGCGGCAAGGGGAAAAATCGAGGGGCGGGGCCTCGGAAGCCGGGCGCTATTTCGCGACGGTCTTCGCCGGGCCGTTGTCGGTCGGTCCCACGGCCACATAGTCGTCGTCGCCCCAGCGCAGGTCCACATAGGGGATCTTGGCGAAGTCGGGGCGCTTGAGCAGCTCGTCCACGAAGATCGCCTGGAAGTTGGGGATGTTGTTGGCGGGGTTGTGGCGATCCAGGTAGATGGGCGCCGGGAAGCCCTCGATGAAGGCGGTCGGCCCCTTGTCCGTCCAGCGGAATTCGGCGATGCGGTCGAAGAAGTCTGGCTGGGCCGCTTTCAGCGCCCGGGCGGCGTTGAGCAGGCCGAGAAAGGCCGTGTCCTGCTCGCTGCCCGGATCCACGACGACGGGCAACGGCGAGGGATCGCTCGGATCCACCCGGCCCATGACCACGCCATCGTCGCTCACGAGGAAGGCGCCTTCGGGCCGCAGCAGCCACAGCAAGGGCTTGCGTTCCTGGACGACGAGCGTGACGCGATCGGGCGGCTCCTTGCGGATGAGCAGGCCGCGCACCCAGCGCTTTCCCTCCACCGCGTCGCGCAGGCCTTCGGCGTCGAACCAGAACAGGGGCCGGTGCAGGCAGCGCGCGTCCGCCAGCTTCTGGATCTCCTGCTGGCGCTGCCCGCGCGTGCCGGTGACGACCACTTGCTCGATGACGAGTTTCTGGAGGCCGAGGTAGCGCTGGGCCAGGGTGATGAGGCTCCAGCCCGCGCCGAGCACGAGCAGCAGCACGAGGCCGGCCTTGGCGAAGGGCAGCCAGGGGCGGCGGGCGCGGGTGCGGGAGGGGAGGGCCATGTCTTTGGGCGTCAGGCGTCAGGCGTCGGGCGTCGGGCGTCGGGTCGAAGTGCCCAGGCTACGCCAGATCTCGACTTCGGGTTCGAGGTCCACGCCGTGGGCTTCCTTCACTTTGGCGCGGACGGTGTCCATCAATTCGGCGAAGTCGGCGGCGCTGGCCTTGCCCAGGTTCACGAGGAAGTTGCCGTGCTCGGGGCTTACTTCCGCGTCGCCCACGCGCAGGCCCTTGAGGCCCGCTTGGTCAATGAGGCGGCCCGCGCTCGCGCCGACCGGATTCTTGAAGATGCACCCGGCGTTGCGTTTGGAGAGCGGCTGGCTCGTGCCGCGCTTCTCCATGTTCACCGCGACTTGGGCCTTGATCGCCTCGCGGTCGCCTTCGGCGAGCTTCACGGTCATGCCCGTCGCCACCGCTGGGGATTCCGCGAAGAAGCTCCAGCGGTACTTGAACTCATCCGGCGTGGGCTTCTTCTCGATGAGCTCGCCTTCGGGGGTGAGGAAGCGGAAGGTGTCGAGCACATCAATGAGCTCGGCGCCGTAAGCCCCCGCGTTCATGCGCAGCGCGCCGCCCACGGAGCCGGGGATGCCGGCCGCGTATTCGAGCCCCGAGAGCCCCATCTCCGCCGCCTGCTGGCTCATGCGGATGTGGCCGAAGCTCGCGGGCGCGCTGAGGCGCGTGCCGTGGCGCGTGAGCTCGGCGGGGAAGCGCAGCCGCAGCACCGGGATCGCCACATCGCCGAGGATGACGAGGTTGGAGCCCATGCCAAGGATGCGGTAGGGCAGGCTCTCCCTGTGGCAGGCGCGCAGGAAGGCCGCGGCCTCCGGCTCCGTCGTGGGCTCGAAGAGCCAATGGCAACTGCCGCCCACGCCCAGCGTCGTGAGCTTGGCGAAGGGCACATCCCGCCGGTGGGGGACGCGCAGCAGTTCGTCGGGCCAGGGGTGGTGCACGGTCGCTCCAGCCTACGAGTCTAAGGCCATCAGGCGGGCCTTGAGCTCCATTGAACCGAAGGCGCTCCAGCCGCCGCCATCCTTCGCGCTGACCACGCGGTGGCAGGGCACGAGGACGAGCATCGGATTCGCCTTCACCGCGCGCCCCACCGCTCGCGCCGCGCCGGGCCTGCCCGCCAGCGCCGCGAGATCGCCGTAGGTGATCGTGCCGCTCCGCGTGCGCCGCAGCGTCTCCGCCACAGCCCGCTGGAAGGGGCTGAGCGCGGAGAGATCCAGCGGGATGCCCCGGAGATCCTGCGGCTCACCATCCAGATGCCGCTTCAGCTTCGAGGCCGCCTCGCGCGCCCAAGCCGGTAGGTCCGCGCCCCTCGCCGCATCCGTCGTGGGCCGGAACCCGGACAGGCCCACCTCCGTCCAGCTCAGCCGCCAGCGCCCCAGTTCCGTCTCGATGACTGCCTGGCCCACGATCCCCTCGCCTACAATCGTCCCATGCGCTGGCTGGCCATGGACCACGGGACGAAGCGGATCGGCCTCGCCTTCTGCGACGAGCTGGAGATCCTCGCGTCGCCGTTCGAGGTGTGGTCCAACGAGGGGCTGATCCTCGATCGCATCGCGCGCCTCTGCAAAGAGGAAGGCGTCCAGGCCCTCGTCGTCGGCCTGCCCAAGCACAAGGACGGCGCCGAAAGCGCCACCGCTCCGCTTGCCCGCGCCTTCGCCACGGAATTGTCGGCGCGCACGGGCCTGCCCCACCTGATGTGGGACGAGCACCTCAGCAGCGCCGAGGCGGAGCGCCTCCTCGCCCAGCGCGGTGTGAAGGCGGACAAGCGCAAAGCCCTGCTGGACGCGGCCGCGGCGGCGGTGATCCTCGCGGATTTATTGGAAACGCGCCGGGCGAAGGGCCTCTCAGCGAGCGTCTTCGGGCCGGTCTGAAGGTGTCGTCGGATTTCTCAGGGCGACAACTGCGGGGACTCAGAGGGCGCAGAGGCGCACCTCCGAGCGGCCAGTGGAAGCCATAGGTTGAGGGCGCGAGGACTGGAGGCTTCCAAGGGCCTCCCATCCTCGCGCCCTCAACCTTGCCGCCAAAGGCGGCAAGCCCGCCACCGGCGGGCGGCTTCCGCGTTCGCACAGCCTGGCCCCCTCTGTGTCCTCTGTGCTTGCTCTGTGATCTCTGCGTTCCATCTTTTCCGGCTCGATGGGCCCCGCCCCCAACTTCCGCTGTCACACCTGGACCGCCTCTACCATCCGATCTTCATTGCCTGGAGGAACCATGCGCCGCATTCT